>CALMKY010000122.1 GCA_937867195.1 uncultured Saprospiraceae bacterium
ATTGTGCCGGGCTTGTAATAGATCCTTTATTGAAATCTTCAGACTTGAGAGAAGTCACAGAAGAGGTAACTTCTTTTTGTCGTTGAGTACCATATCCGGTTACAACCACTTCTTCAAGAGCTTTGCTTCCGGTCATAGATACTTCTACATTTTTAGTATTGGCAGTAATAGGCACGATTTCATTACCATAACCGGTGTAAGAAATCTCCAGTTCAGTTGCAGAGGCTGGCACTTCAAGGCTGAATTTACCATCCACATCAGTAATAGTACCTACACTGGTACCTCGTACGAGGACATTGGCACCGATGATAGGGTCTCCGGTAGTAGCTTCTTTCACCACTCCTGAGACAGTACGCTGAGCAAAAGAAAACGATTGCACACCTAAGAAAAATATACATGCAATTGTAATCTTTGACAGACAATTAAAAAGTCTATTCATAATCATCCAAATTTTTATGAGTTTTTAAATAAGTAAGATTGCAAAATAAATCAGTTAACCATTTGAATTGTTAAATCCTTTGATTTAAAAAACACAAATAATTAAATAATTCCTAATGAGAAACGACCCAAAAGTATTAAATGCAATTGAGTTTTAATACATGATTACCTTTCGTTAAATTTAAATTATCCCGCAAACCATACCGCAAACGATTGTTGTTGAAAATTCCTGAAAAATTGTTTATAACTTAGTACTTTTGAAATCGATTTCAAATTAAGTTTATACTTAATGAAGAGGACAACGATAAAAGATATTGCTTCTAAACTGGAAATAAGTCAATCAACTGTATCGCGTGCATTGAGCAATCATCCCGATATAAGTGAACGTTTAAAAGAATTGGTCAATCTTACTGCCCGGGAAATGAAGTACAGACCCAGCCTGGCCGCATTACATTTAAAGCGAGGCACAAATAAAAGCATCGCTCTTATAATTCCGGAAGTGATTTCGTTTTTTTATCCCTCCCTCATTCATGGCATTGAAGAAGTCATGCATCAGCAAGGCTATACACTGATTATTTTACCAACAAATGACACACTGTCCCGCGAAAAAGAAAGCCTCGAAATCGCCTATGATCAGGATGTCGCCGGTGTCATTCTAGCATTGTCAAAAGAAACCAGCGATCTGGATCACCTCACGATATTACAAGAAAATAATACCCCGATCATCCTCGTCGATAAAGTGATACCCGACGCTGGCTATACCTGCATTACCATCGACGACTATAAGGTATCCTATCAGATGGTACAATATTTATACAAAATAGGTTGTCGTACCATTGCAGGCTTGTTTGGCAGATCCACGCTGAGTATAACTCACTATCGATACAAAGGATTTTTACAAGCATTGAAAGATCTCGGCTTGAATACAAACCCTTCCCTATCAGCTTTTATAGAAAACCTTCAAGATGTGGGCCCTCAGGTCAGTCTTATCTTAAACGAATACCATCCGGATGGCCTTTATATTATGACGGATGAAATCATGTTTGGGGTGATGCCGACCTTGTCTAAACTTAAAATCAAAGTCCCCGAATCCATTAGTTTAATGGCTATTTCGGATGGCAAATATGCTCCTTATATGATACCCAGCGTCAGTCATATGAAACACGATGGATATGAGATGGGAAGCATCTGCGCTCAGAAAATGATTCAATACATCAATGCCAAGAAAAACAATCTACCCTGGAAAACAGCCGAACACATCCTCATGAATACAAATATAGTCTTGATGGAAAGCACGAGATAAGTCGCAGATACATATTATGTATGCGCAGCATCCTTGGGACGATGTTCGATATACGAAGTACGAAGTACGGTATGCGAATTGAGAATTCAATATGGGTGATGTATTTACAAGAACGCCAATCATCAAATTCTAAATAAATCGTACATCATCCACAGGATGCTGTGCATATGTCTTACTTCGTGCATCAATTTATTGTTTCACCCAGGCAACTACCCTCAAGGGCCCTCCGGTTCCATTCCTGATCTTCATGGGTAATCCTACAATATACGCACCGGTAGCAGGCAGAAGGTCAAGATTGGCCACATTTTCGAAACCAATAATATTCTCAGATAATAATATACGATGGGTATTAAAATCTTTTGATTGACCATAATCTATGCTGGCGGTATCGATCCCGACCACTTTGGGTTTTCTGTTTTTTACCATCCAGGATGCCAGGTCAGGATGAATCGAAGGGAAATGCAAGAATGGAATTGCCGTAGCTCCAGCTCCATTGGTACCGATGTATTTTGATTTGTCAGGATAAAATTTACCCCAACCAGTTTTGAATAAAATAATGGAATTCGCTGGAATTTGCCCATGAATTTTCTCCCAGTTCATCACATCGTTCACCGTAATCAAATAATCAATATCATTTTTAGTCTGTGAGGATACATCAATGACCACAGCCTGACCCATAAACCGGTCTACCGGTATCTGGTCATTGGTCCATTTTCCGGATGCGAAATGGACTGGTGCATCCAGATGAGTACCTCCATGCTCAGGAGAAAAAAATTGATTGGACGCATAATACCATCCCCGGTCATTGATCCCATTGAATTGAGTATCAAGCTTAAATCCTACCGGATTGTTGGGCCAATAGATTGTCTTATCTGAAAATTCATAGGTGAGGTCTATCCATTTTCCATTCTTCGAAAATTTTGATATTGAAGTGGAACAAGCGGTAAGAATTACTAAAACTGGAAAAAGCCATTTCATAATTAGGTTGCGGTTTGCTTGCAGAAAAATAAACAATATTAGAAAGAAACGAAAAATGTCGCTGAATTTTGATCCATCCTGTATATAAATATTTTCGGACGGAGAATAAGCAGGAGTTCAGATCTGCCATTACATCATAAATCCTGTTTGGTTCAGATCATCGGCTGGCTTCTGTCATGACATCCACGACGGTAATCAAAGTAGTGAGCATGGGTATCTGGGCAGGTCTTGTCATAGGATGTTCGGGGTCTTCATCGTCAATCTGTAATGCATCTTCCAGGTAAAACAACAATTCCTGCTCCCTGGATTCAGGAAGTATTCGATCAAAGATATTCTTGATAGTCGATGGTCGCAGAGTTTGGATCCGATGCCAATTTTGTTCTTCTCTGAGAGAAAGTGTTTCTTCTTCTATTTCATCAATTTCGGGGTACGTTTTATTGAAACACATCCAGATTAAGACCGCCAGATAATATAAATATTGAGTTTCTTCCGGTGTAAATGCTTCGATATCTTCTGCATTAAGATATCCGGCCAATACAGGCTGGTCGTCCGACATTGCCTGTAAATAATCCGTCTCGTTCTTGGCCAGTAATTCAATACATTCATCGATAGTAGATTCCGAAATCATTTCACGCAAAGTTAAATTAAATTAAGGTTCATTTAACCAAACCTTGCAACCTGAGTCCGCTATAATTTGTTTTTATACCATAATTTTGATATATGAAATTTTTCATTTTTCTTTTCGCAATAGTTTTCAGTTTTAATACTTTATTGGCTGATCCTGTAACATCAACATTCAAAGTGAATGGAAACTGCGGAATGTGTAAAAAGAAAATTGAAACATCGCTTCGTGTAAAAGGTATTAAAAAAGTAAATTGGGATATCAAATCGCATGATTTATCCGTTACCTTTAATCCCGACGTGATTACGCTGGATGAGATCCATCAGAGAATAGCTTCTGTCGGATACGATACCGATAAAGTGAAAGCTACCATCGAGGCATACAACAAACTGGATGAATGCTGTAAATACGAAAGGCAGTAATCTAAATGTATTGCCAGCTTATGTATTTGATTGTTTTCCCAACCTCTCTGTGCTGAGATTCGTAATACGTTTGAATCAATAAATCATCTTTGGTCAAGCCATCCCGATCGATATCCTCGGATTGTGACATGATCCTGATATTCTTCGTTTCAGATAAAGTTTCCAGTGTAAACTCATACAGCTCCTGGCTGTCAGTTTTTAGATGCACCACACCCTGTGACTTTAATAGTTGTCGATAATGCTCCTGAAACATCGGAGAAGTCAATCTGCGGTTTGATTTACTTTTCTTGAGGAATGGATCAGGAAAAGTAATCCAGATCTGATCCAATTCCTTTTCGCCAAAATGTTTCAGGATCCATTCGATCCTAATTCTAAGAAATGCCACATTATTGAGTTGGAGGCTAATCGCCTTTTTCGCCCCCCGGTGCATCCGGTTACCTTTTATGTCGATGCCGATGTAGTTGTTTTCCGGATGTGCCTGACCCAATGCTACAGTGTACTCACCTTTTCCACAGGCTAATTCAAGGATCAGGGGACGGCCATTCTGAAAAGCTTTTTCAGACCAAGATCCCTGCATATCCATATATTCATTTCTGTAATTTCGTACCTGATGACTGTCCGGGTCAGTGCATTGAAAAACATTTGGGAAAGAATCGAGTTCTGCAAATCGTTCGAGCTTACTCTTGCGAGCCATACATCAGAATTAAAGCTGCAAAAATATAAAGATAGGTCTGAATGGATCTACGATTCATTTTCTGGATTCGGGTATTCACTTTTCATTGACTAAATGGCAATTTTTGAAGTCAATTAAATTTTAGTTAAACGAGTAAAATAGTAGATCAATTAGGGCAAGCTTCCTGTTAATTTTGTGCATTATTAAAAACGAATTATTCAATATATGAATATTTTTATAAAATCCACGGCGGCTGTTGCGTTTGCTATATGCCTGGTTGCAACCGCACCTGCTCAAACAACCAATGCAGTAAATGCTGCTAAAGAAAAAGTTGTCTATGTCCCTTTTGATTTTACCGTAGCTGCTGAGAAAGCGAAAAAATCAGTTGTCTATATTGAAGTGAAATCAGGTGGTTCTACTTCCAATAAAAATCAGCAAAGAAGAGGCAGAATGCCGGATAGAATGGAAGATATCTTTGACATTTTTAAGGGTGGCATGTTTCAATTTGACCTGGGTCCCAAAGAAGGTAAGGGATCGGGCGTTATTTTATCAAATGATGGTTTTATTATAACCAATAATCATGTTGTCAAAGATGCAGATGAGATCACGGTAAAAACATACGATGATAAAAAATATACAGCTTCACTGGTTGGTGTAGATCCCAGTACAGATCTCGCAGTTATTAAAATCGATTCAAAAGAACTTACTGCTGCAGAGCTGGGTAACAGTGATCAACTCAAAGTAGGCGAATGGGTCCTGGCCATAGGCAATCCATACGATCTCGATTTTACTGTAACCTCTGGGATTGTAAGCGCCAAGGGACGCAATAAGCTTAATCTTATACAGGATTCTAAGCCAATTGAAGAATTTATTCAAACCGATGCAGCCGTGAACCCTGGCAATTCAGGCGGAGCATTGGTAGATGTACACGGAAATTTAGTTGGCATCAATACAGCGATTTATTCGCCAAGTGGTGCCTTTGCAGGTTATTCATTTGCCATTCCTGTCAATTTAATGAAAAGAGTATTTACTGAAATCAAAAACAATGGATCACTTGAACGGGTGGGAAGCCTGGGCCTCGAAGTGTCGGAGATAGATGAATCTCTTGCGAAAGAGAAAAAATTGCCTATTCACAAAGGTTTATTGATTACTACCGTTCAGGACGGAAGTATCTGCGATTATGCAGGACTGGTACCCGACGATATCATTATGGAAGTAGATGGTAAGCCCGTCAGTACTTTTGAAGAACTCACAACCGCCAGGGATCAATCCAGAGTGGGTCAGACGCTTAATTTCAAAATCATGCGGGACGGAGAAGTAAAAAATATTCCCGTAAAACTTAGGAAAAAAATTTAATCAGGATGGTTTCCCAAAAAAGATTGACATAGTAAAATTTAGTATTCATATAGCATAGCATTTAAGGTTTTCGTTTTTTCAGGCCCGGGGAAATGTTCCCCGGGCCTTTTTAATTTGAATTGAATGCAATAATTAAAAATTGGTCGGATTCTAGATAAGTAGAGATACTTGCATTGCAATTTTAAGACATCACCGGGAACTATATTAATTCCTATAATTGTATGATATTTGTATAAAGCAACCAAGGCCCTCATGTCAGAATTAGTAACCAAAGCGGAATCATATGTAAAAAATCTTTTGGAAACAGAATTGGATCCAAACAGAGTCTATCATGATTGGAAGCATACCCAACAGGTCGTCAGGGAGGCTGTTGATTTAGCCCAGCAGGCAAAATTGAATGATGAAGACCTTGAACTTTTGCAATTGGCAGCCTTATTTCATGATACGGGATTTGTGCGATCAGGCGATAATCATGAAAATATCAGCAAAGCCATCGCCGGTGAATTTCTGCAAAAGGAAAACCTTTCACAAGACAAAATAGACAAAGTCAATCAAATCATAGAAGCGACGCGCATGCCTCATATCAGCAATGGACAATTAGGATCCATCTTACAGGATGCCGACCTGGCTTCATTGGCAAAACCGGATTGGGAAGAACGATCGGAATTGCTGCGTAAAGAGCTTGCTTATTTCGATAAAATAGAATATTCTAACGCTGACTGGATCAAACATAATAACCAGTTTTTTAAAAGCACTTCTTATCATACTCCTGAAGCAAAGTTAAAGTATGATGAAGCCAAAGAAAGGAACCGGGATGAAATCAAGGCCCGCAGTAAAGAAAGCAAAAGAGGGGAAGGCATCGGTGCTAACCGTACGGCCGAAATGCTTTTTAAAACGGCCATGCGAAATAATATCAAGCTTACGCAGATAGCGGATAATAAAGCGCATATTATGCTTACGATCTGTTCTTTAATACTCACGTTTGCCATACCCAGTCTTGCTAACAAGAACATCTTTAAGATGTATTATTTTATTATTCCCGCTGTCTGGTTAGGCCTTACTTGTGTCGTGGCCATCGTATATGCCACCTTATCCACTCAACCAGGAAAAATGGTAGGGAAATTTAAATTAGATGATATAGCAGCCGGTAAAGGCTCATTGTTTTTCTTTGGTAATTTTTATAATAATACACTGAAAGAATATACAGAAGGGATGAAGATCATGTTATCCAATATCAATCATTTAGATGACAGCGCGATCCTGGATATGTATTTTACCGGTAAGTCACTGGGTCGAAAATTTAATTTGCTGAGTAAATGTTATAGTACTTTCTTATTGGGGATCGTTTCTGCACCTATATTGACCGCCATTTTGTATTTATCTTCCCTGTCAAATCATTCTGAAACAGTAAGTAAAAAACATTCAAACGATACAACCACCGTAGTCACTCAAACGCAGAAAAACAAAGATGGTGACTAACCATATTTTTTAAGCTAAAACACACATCATTCTTAATCGGTTTTATTTGTGCTATGTACTGTTTTGATTCTGATTTTAGTAAGTGTTTGTTTAATTTCTAAATTATCAAATCATCGCCATTCGTAAAATGATTATAATCCATAACTTGAATCTTAAATAGTATGTCTTCACAATATGCAGTGGTCACCGGTGCGGGTACAGGGATTGGTCAGGCGGTCAGTTTGGGTCTATTAAATCATGGCTGGTCGGTTGCTTTGTTAGGAAGAAATCCGGAATCTTTACATGAAACCAGATCGTTAGCTGGAGAAAACAGGCATCAAGCGATGATATTATCCTGCGATATCACGAATCCGGATGAAGTAAAAAAAACCTTTGACCGGATCCAATCTGAGTGGAATCGACTTGACCTGTTATTTAATAATGCCGGCACGAATACTAAAGGTTTGCTGGAAGACATCAGTTATGAAGCCTGGCGATCTGTCATAGATACCAATTTAACGGGCTCGTTTCTATGTACTCAACAAGCATTCAAGATCATGAAAGCTCAATCTCCGCAGGGAGGCCGAATCATTAATAATGGCTCAGTATCTTCTGAAGTACCCAGACCCAATTCTGCTCCTTATACTTCATCCAAGCATGCCATGACCGGATTGACCCGATCAACTTCGTTAGATGGCCGCAAATACAATATCGCGTGTGGCCAGATCGATATAGGCAATGTGGATACCACCATGGCACAATCGATGAAAACCGGAATGCCCCAAGCAAATGGTGCCATCTCGATCGAAGACACTTTTGATGTAAAGCATGTGGTCGATGCCGTTTTGTACATGTCATCATTACCTCTGAATGCAAATGTCCAATTTATGACGGTGATGGCTACTAAGATGCCATTCATAGGAAGAGGCTAGACTTTTGTATTGTGTTTTTATATGCCTCTTCATTTAAGGACAATTGTTTAAAGAAGATTGAACTTACCTAAGGAAATTTTCATTTCTTATTCACTTTATGAAGAGCCTGCCATTCCCGGATATGATCCGCTACCTCGATCATTGGAGCAATCAGGATATCCTTTTCGTTTTGCTTGATGTATTCAAGTATCCGACGATGATCTTTGACATTGATATCGAGAGAATTTCCACCCCCTACACCATGAAATAAAAATACTAAAAGTGATTTCGTCCGAATGGCTTGATCAACCCATCCTTTCATTTCCTCAAACGAAGTATGATTGACCAGGTAACAATCCGTATTGTACAAATCGATCTCGTTTATTGTATGCATTTCATTGCGTACGGCCCGGGCGGCCACCAAATCATTTTTCAATGTAATGATAAAGGAGGAATCTCCAATCTTCATATCTCCACAAGTATAGGCAAACGTGCGTCGCGATTTGCCATCCAACGCTTTTAACCATACATTGGTCATCAATACCTCCTGGATCATTCGGGTTACCGTATAATTGCGCAGATCCCGGTCTGGCGGCACCCAGGATCTTCCTTCACCTCCTATACAGGGATGAAATAATGTATGATTGGCTAACTCATGTCCATGTGCAGCAGCACTTCGCCATTCATCCATCCGGTTTTTTGCAGCATCACTAAAAGCTGTTAAGTAAAAAGTTGCCTTTAAATTCAGCGAATCCAGTACAGGCAGGGCATTGTCCAAATGTTGGTGGATAGCATCATCATAGGTTAAAACGACCGCGCATTTTTTGTCCAACCAAGGCTGGAGTGTTTGACCTGATACATCAAAAGGTACGGATAGCATCATACAGGTCAAATAAAAGATTTTCATTTATCGGAATTGAGTCCCTAAGATGATGATTTCCTCATACAAAATCCACCGTCTGAATGATGAATAATTACTATACATTTATCCGATAATACAACGTCTCATGAAAATTACATGCAAACGACTGATCCTATTCGGCAAAGAAATTGATTCTTTGAAAAAATTCTATTGCCGGCTTTTTGGATTTAAAGTAATAGAAGAAATTAAAAATGAATGGGTGGTTTTAGGTTTAGATGGATTTGAAATCGGATTGCATCGGTTTGGTAAAGCAACAACTAAAAAGGCATTTCATGCAAACAGTAATTCTAAATTGGTGTTTACAATAGAAGAAGGAAGAATTAATTCTTTTAAAAAGAAACTTGAAAAGTCGGGTGTTCAAATAAAGTATCAATTTGAATACGGCGGCTTTTATCATATGGATGGTGAAGATCCTGAAGGGAATGTATTTCAGGTCAAGCAAAAATTGAACATCTGATTCGTATGTATTTGATCAGCCCAAGGTGAAATTTTGTGTACTCAATTGAATTGATTTGAGCAGCCGACTTCTATTCATTGGTTATTTTTTTCAGTGATTTATGATTCAGTATTTCACGTTAACAGGAGGAATATAATGATATTGTTTCTTGGGACATGCAGGTTGAGGTATGCATTTGTTTTTCAAAAAATGATCGTAGAAACTTAAAACCTTAAGCTTACATTTTACCATCGAATTGAATATGACATAAATTCTTATTTTTGATCATGTATAAATTCATTCTACTTGCTGCAGCGTTTATTTTATTTTCATGTAAAAATCAAGAGGCTTCCACTCCTAAAAATGGTTTATTGAGCATCACAGAAGATACGGCTTCTTTTCATAAGCATGCTGCCGAAATCATAAAGACGACCTCGATCAAATTGGCGGATGGTCTCGATATTTCATTATGGGCCACGGACTCATTGGCACCGGATCCTGTCGGAATCGATATCGATCATCATAATAATATTTTTATGACTCGTACGGTAAGGCAAAAACATTCTGAGTTTGATATCCGGGGTCATGTGGACTGGATGACACCTTCCATTTCTTTTACATCGGTAGAAGATCGGAGAGCTTTCCTGCATAAAACATTTGCTCCGGAAAAATCAAAAGAAAATACCTGGCTCGAAGATCTCAATGGTGATAGCCTGCACGATTGGCATGATCTCGCCGTAGAGAAAGAAGAAGTCTGGAAACTCGAAGATCGCAATCACGATGGACTTGCCGATATTTCTACAAGAGTAATTCATGATTTTAATAATGAGGTTACCGATATTCTGGCAGGAATATTGGTTCGGGATCATGATATGTATCTCACCGTCGGCCCCGATGTATGGCATATGGAAGATACTGACGGTGATGGGATAATGGATAAAAAAACTTCCATATCTACCGGCTATTCGGTGCACATCGGGTTTAGTGGCCATAATTTATCTGGAATTATTCAAGGACCCGATGGAAAATTATATTGGAATATCGGCGACATTGGTGGAAATATTACGGATCTGGCGGGAAATAAATATCCTCATCCCAACGAAGGCATGATCTTACGGAGTAATCCCGATGGAAGTGATTTCGAAGTATATGCTTCCGGACTGAGGAATACACATGAATTTGTCTTTGACGATTTCGGTAATCTGATATCATCTGATAATGATGGTGATCATCGGGGTGAAAGCGAACGATTAGTCCACGTCGTCGAAGGCAGTGATGCGGGTTGGCGGTCAAACTGGCAATATGGTAAATACACCGATCCGATCAATAACCGAAACAACGTATGGATGGACGAAGGGCTTTCTATACCCAGGTGGAAAGATCAAGCTGCTTATATTATTCCCCCGATTCAAAATTTTCACAACGGCCCGACGGGTATGGTATTTAACCCGGGTACTGCATTGGGTTCATCCTGGCTAAATCGATTTTTCCTGGTCGAATTTGTAGGTAATCCTGCAACCTCACATATATGGTCATTTGATCTCAAACCCAAAGGCGCATCTTTTACATTGAAAAGCGATATCGATCTGGTGAGTGGTATATTGCCTACCGGTATTCGATTTGGAACAGACGGTGCCTTGTATGCAGCCGATTGGGTCAATGGATGGGGAACAAAAAATTACGGCAGGGTCTGGAAAATCGATGTGGCAAATGATAAAAATGACCTGACGGATATCCGGAAGGAAACACAAAATATAATTGAAAAAGATCCTGAAACCTATACTGATCAAGAATTGACAAAACAATTGTCTCATGCAGACATGCGCGTGCGGACGAGATCACAATTTGAATTGGCGCGACGCGGTGAACCATCCGCCAAATTATTCATCCAGGTATTGAATTCATCGGATAATCAAAAAGCAAGAATCCATTCAATATGGGGTCTCGGACAGCTTATGGATAAAAATAAAACGTATGGAAGTGAACTGATCAAGCATCTCACGGACCAAGATGAAGAAATACAAGCCCAATGTCTTAAAGTACTGGGTGATAAAAAAATAAAAGAAGGTAATAAAATATATACTGAAAAACTTACCTCTTCCAATCCACGCATTCAATTTTTCGCAGCTCAGGCCCTGGGAAGAATAAAAGACCAAAACGCTATTCAACCATTAATTGAATTCCTTCGTCATAACGATGATTCTGATGTTTACCTGAGACATGCCGGTGTACTGGCATTGAGTCGAATCGGAGACACTTATGAGGTGAGCAAATTAAAAGACAATCCGTCCCGGGCATTGCGTACTGCCGCGGTCCTCGTATTGCGCCGATTAAAATCTCCAATGGTCAAAACATTCTTACAAGATAAAGATGCCTACATCGTAGCGGAAGCTGCCCGGGCCATCAACGACGATGAATCCATTCCCGAAGCATTGCCTGACCTGGCCAGTACTCTGGATAATACAAAGTTTACATCGGAGCCCTTGCTTCGTCGTGCGATCAATGCATGTGTACGTACCGGCAACGAAAATGACCTTGATGTACTCATTAAATTTGCTAAAAGACAAGATTTAAATCCAGCCATCAAAGCTGAATCATTGTCCGCCATTTCCACCTGGGCACATCCCTCTGTCCTGGATCGTGTAGATGGTCGCAATCGCGGCGAGATGAATCGTGAGGTCAATATCGTAAAACAAAAAGTACAAACGAATATCAATGAATTTCTAATGGCAAAAGACCCGGCTGTCTTAGCGTCGGTAATCAAAATGGTTGGTAATCTTGGATTAAATGAGGTGACCAATAAAATAATCACCTTGCTTAACGACAAAGCACCGGAAGTGCGGGCCGCCTCCCTGAGTACATTAAATGAGCTCAAAGCTCCCTTATTGAGTCAATATATATTAAAAGGTATGCAAGACAAGGAAGCACGCGTAAGATCATCTGCACTCAAATTACTCGATAAAGTAGAGATGGATCAGGCAACCTTGGAAAATACGATCAACAGCCTTCTTAAAAATGGTTCTTCCGGGGAACAACAAAGTATGTTTAGCGTAATATCCAAAATGCCCATTGCCAAAACAAAAGCTTTGCTTTCTTCACTGATCAAGTCCTATGGAAATAAAACTTTTCCCAATGGCTCTGCACTTGATCTGATAGAAACGATTCATCATATCGATGACCTTGATCTCAATAAGGAATTATCTGAGGTGACTAAATCAGTGGACAAGATGAGTGAATATCGGGTGGCATTAGAAGGAGGAAGCTATTGGCCCGGTATGACGACATTTACCAATCATCCGTCTGCTCAATGCATCAAATGTCATAAGCTCAATGGAAGCGGCAGTGATGTAGGACCCGATCTAAGCCATATCGGATCAACTCTTTCTCGCGAACAAATATTGCAAGCCATGGTAGAACCCAGTGCACGATTAGCCCCGGGTTATGGAAGTGTCAGTTTAAAATTAAAAGACGGATCGGAAGTTTTTGGTATTTTGATGAAAGAGACTAACAAAGACCTTACCATCAAAACTTCTGAAGCCGAGCCTTTAATCATTCCTCTCAATCGCATTGATAGTAGAAAAAACATAGCCTCTTCCATGCCACCAATGACCAGCAAGCTGACGAAGAAAGAAATGAGAGATGTCGTTGAATTTTTATCATCTATGAAATAGTAATATACAATGCCCAATCCTACAAAATCCATTGACAGACTTGTCAGCGAGCAGGAAGAAATGGCTCGCAATCAATCCCAACTATTCGAAAACCTCAATATTATCGTAGAAAATCTAAAACTCAAATCGGATCAACAGGATCTTATTGTTAAAAATCAACATCTCATCATACGCAATCAAGAGACGATCGTAGATAATCAAATCAACATTATCGGCAATCAACGAAAAATCGTTGGAAATCAGAATACACTGCAACTCATAAAAAAAATGTTGGGATATGTAATTGAGCAGCAATTTAAGAAAGAAGGAAACCAGGACGCCTGGGTACAAGCCAATGAGTTGATACAAAAGCTTGAACTAGAAGTGCTCGAGAGTGCAGATTATAATATGACAGTGCCAAAGAAACTGGGTTGAATTATCCAATTAAGCTTCGAATAAGATTGATTAGCCAATAATTCGACGAAATCAATTCCATCATGGAAAACTCATAGAGGAGCTCATTTCAAGGAAGATCATTTCAATTTTTCCTCCAATAGCCTGATCCTGATCCCAAGACTTTTATTTTCAGCTTCTTTACTTAGTAATAATTCTTTTACCAATGCTAATTGAGTCTCAAGACTCTCATTCTTTTGTTTTAAGAGGTTGACCTGGAAATCGTGTTTTTGTTTCCATTGGGTGATTTCTTCGAGTGATTCAATCGCCAACTGGTTTTTTACTGGCTTTGAAGCTTTCAGTTCAATACTTTCAAATTCCGGTATTTCGGAATTATTCAAATCATCGGTAGGAATATAGAAAAAATTGCTAAGTTTAATTACTACATCAATTCCAGGTCTCGATTTACCTTTTTCATAATCTGAAAGGGCACTTTTACTGATATTCAATGCGTTAGCAAGCTCGACCAAAGTCAAGTTTCTTTTTTTCCTCAAGACTTTAACATTCCTTCCAAGAAAATTTTCCATAAATTCGGAAATTTGTTTCAGCGTTTATATACATTTGAGCGTTAAAACAATATTAAAACTCTCAAAACTTTCTGACAAAATAAAAACTCAAACTTGTATGAAAAAATTTGTTTTGGTAATGATCTTCTTTGCAGTCATAGTAAGTGTTCATTCTTCATATGCCCAGGGCTGCGTTGCCGTTCGTCATATGTCGTGTGCCATCGGTGGTCTGAATAATACAGAACTATTCAAACAAGAAAATGGTCACTGGCAGTTTACTTCCTCCTACCGTTATTTTAAATCATTCAGGCATTTTGTAGGGGATGTAGAAAATACAGACCGCATTACGAATAACACCAATGTCATCAATCTTACCCATGCGGTAGATCTGGGTATTTTATACTCACCTAACTTGAGATGGACATTTGGTGCATATCTTCCTCTTCAATGGAACGATCGATCTTCATTATACGAACATTATGGAAATTCATTGACTTCGAATCCACAACAATTAAGATTTCATTCAGGGTCCCGCGGTATCGGTGACGCCAGATTCAATGCAAGCTATTGGTTAGTCGATCCGTCGAAACTTAAACCTTATAATTTCTCCATTGGCTTGGGTATAAAGCTTCCTACTGGTAACGATGGTGTGACCGATCAATTTCACAGATTAGACAAGGAGAAAAAAGATTATACGGTTACTTTGCCCGTAGATCAGTCGATACAATTAGGCGACGGTGGAGTAGGTTTTAGTATCGAATCGCAGGGATATTATCAGTTTTCAAATCGATTTACCTGGTATTACAATGCATTTTACCTTTCCAATCCCAAAAGCACAAATGGCATCGTACGCAATCCAACCAGTACTACCACCGACCCTATCATCAAAGAATTTTCTGTTGCAGATCAATTCGGTGGTCGTACCGGTATAACCTATAACCTGGGCCATGGCTTCTCAGCATTGGCAGGAGGCCGCATCGAAGGAATCCCTTCTTCCGATCTGATTGGAAATGATCTTGGATTCAGAAGACCCGGGTACATTATCTCAGGCGAACCCGGAGTTGCTTATATGAATAATAAAATAACTTTCATCGCAACCGTACCCGTTGCATTATACCGTAATCGTACCAAGAGCTATTACGATCTCCAGGATCCCACCGGTGTACGACATGGTGATGCTGCATTTGCTGATTATTTGATTTCATTGACGGCATCGTATCGTTTCTAATTTTTTAATTTTTGACAGACCTGTCATTCTTATTTATATGAAGTGCTTTAATTCCACTTTTATTTGCATTTGTCTTTTTCTATCGATTGGTTTAAGTGCACAGATGCCCAACGACGCCATCTATATGAAGAAAAAAACAATCTGTATAGCTGCCATGGCGGGTCAGTCTTCATGGGATACGTATTGGGAGAATGCTCTCCAAAGAACGAACCCTAACCTGGGTGTACATACTGAACGAACGATCGGTGGCATGGTCGCAGCCGGCATTTCCAAACGAATGAATATACTGGCCGGATTACCCTATATCTCGACTAAAAACAGTGCGGGCAATCTACAGGACCAACATGGATTGCAAGATCTGTCAATCCACCTAAAATATAAACTCGTAGATCATGCCGGATTTACTGTATCCGGAGTGTTGGGCGGATCCATACCTGCCAGCAATTATGTAGCCGAATTTTTGCCCATGTCAATTGGAGTGCATTCTAAAAACTTAATAGGCCGTGCTATTTTCAATTATCATACCCCGGGTGGTTTGTATTCTACGTTACAAGGAGGATATACGATGCGCAGCCATATTAAAATTGATAAAGATGCGTATCAGGCCAATGACCAAGTCTATTATTCCAATGAGGTAGCTATTCCCGATGTTGCAGATGCCAGCATCCGAATTGGAATGTTGAAAAAAACATGGCAAGCTGAACTATTCTATGAAACAAATCAATGCGTAAGCGGTGATTACATCCGACGAAATGACATGCCTTTTCCAACCAATCAAATGAAAATGAATGCAGCCGGTGCCTACTTAAAATATCAACCAAGCCAACTCGGTGGAATCGTACGGTTTGCAAAAGTCTTATCCGGTGTGAATGCAGGACAAAGCACTATGATCATGGCAGGAGTATTATTCCAATTTTCAGTCGGTTCTCATGAAATGAATCATCCAATTAAAATGGAAAAGCAATAGCTATTATTTATTACTTAATCAAAATGAAAAAATTATTCAAGCCGATATACTTATCCGTTTTCATAATAGGAATCATTGTCTTTTCATGCAGTAAAGAAGTCGTACAAACCAATACGGTAGCACCTTATAGTCCTTCCGATTTAGATGTCAATGCAGGAAAATGGAAAACCTATATACTCTCCGCTCCTACTGATATTACCGTAGCGGCTCCTTTGTCCTTATCGGATGCAAGATATCTAAATCAAGTGGATTCTGTCAAAAAAGCAATTAATAATCTTACACCTGCTGACAGAGCGACCATCGATTATTGGGGCGCTGGTACAGTCTATCGATGGAATGAAATAGCACGTGAACTCGCAGCACGTTATAACCTTGCCCCACCAGCCAATGCAGATGGTACCTATCCTGTACCGGATGCAAACAATCCACTGGTAGTACCTAAATTTCCGTTTGCCAATCCTCCCTATACTGCCAGAGCATTGGCTTACCTGAGCGTTGCTCAATACGATGCGATGGTGAGTGCTTATTATTATAAATTTTTATACAATCGTAAACCAATTTATAAATACGATAATAGTGTACCACCCCAATTACCGGCCTCCGACTTGCCATCGTATCCTTCAGAAGCAGGAGTCATTGCCGGAGCATCGTATACTGTTTTGGCGGCTATGTTTCCGGGTGAAATCCCTTACCTGCAGTCAAAGCTTGCTGAGTGTAAAAATGCACGCATCCTTGCTGCAATGAATATTTCCAGTGAAAATGATGCCGGTGAATCACTCGGAAGATCGGTCGCTGCGAAAGTGATGGCACGCGCGAAAACGGATGAAATGGGTGCTGCCAATAATCAGACGCTCGTGCCAGGTTTAAAAGATGCCGCATCCGCCAGAGGTATGAAAGAACTATGGGTATCCCAAGAGACTCCCCTCAGACCACCTATGCTGCCCAACTATGGATCCGTCGCAACGTGGAATTTTAGCAAAACTGATTTAGCGAATATCAGGCCCGCAATTCCTTACATCGTCGGTTCGGCAGAGTTTAATAAAGATCTGGAGGAGTTAAGAAATATAAAAGAAAATCAAACTCGTGAGCAAGCCCGCATAGCTAATTTTTGGTCGGATGGAGCCGGTAGCTATACTCCACCCGGTCATTGGCATCGATTTGCCTGTGAAGCCGCATTAGAAAAAAAATACAGTGAAGTCAGAATGGCTCGCACCCTTGCATTGGTGGGCACCTCCTTAATGGATGCCGGCATTGCATGCTGGGAAGCTAAATATTATTATTTCGCCCCCAGACCACAGCAATTTGGTATTAGTACATCTGTAGGATTACCCAATTTTCCATCTTATGCATCGGGTCACTCAACATTTTCAGCAGCTGCCGCTGATGTACTCAGTTATATTTTCCCCGAAAAAGCAAGTACATTTAATGATTATGCAAAGGAAGCCTCTAACTCACGAATTTACGGTTTGATACATTATCGGGTAGATTGTGAAATGGGTCTTGTACATGGTAAAAAAATTGGTGATTTTGCAATAGCCCGGGGAAAGGCGGACGGATCAGGATTATAAATTTAAGAATATTAATAAGTTTAAGATATACTTCATACAAATTTTTATACAAATCCCAAGGATAGGGGTGGATCTGAACGCAAGATTCGCCCCTTTTAATTAGATGCCGTTGAGATTTGATTATTTTTACAGCCTTTGAAAAAATCCATTCCATATTTCTATATATCCTTTGTCATCATTGTACTTGCAGGGTGGGGATATTTCGTATCGGGCATCGATATACTGAGTATGATGAAGCATTATATGGGTGTCATGATTACCATGATTTTTGGCGCTTTCATAGCCGGTAGTAGTCCTGAAGGAAGTGCCGCCATCGCGTATCCTGTATTTACATTATACCTAGATATAGCACCGGCAACTGCGCGCAATTTTGCCTTTGCGATTCAATCTTTTGGAATGACAGCTGCGAGTATTTATATTCTCAATAAAAAAGTACCCGTCGATTGGAAATACATTGGTTTTGTCATTATCGGCGGAGTTCTTGGCTTGATTGTAGGTACTCAATATGTAGTCCCATTGGTCAATCCCCCGGTAGCTAAGCTCTTATTTGTATCGCTTTGGCTTTCTTTTGGCATTACCCTTTATCGAAATAATAAAAATCCACATCACGAAGTCCGGGAGCGCTTGCTGCATCTTACAAACCGAGATCTGATCTTATTAATAACATTTGGATTCTTAGGGGGAGTCATTTCATCCATTTTTGGTACCGGTATTAATATATTTACATTTTGTCTGATGGTTGTCTATTACCACATGAATGAAAAAGTAGCCGCCGCATCTTCGATCATCATCATGACCCTTGAGACCATCCTTGGTTTCTTTTTACACCGTCAGGTCCTGAATGATTTTAATCAGGACTCTTTCAATATGTGGATCTGCTGTATACCGTTGGTCATTTTCATGGCTCCGTTAGGGTCGTATGTATTGAGTAAAATTTCGAGATTTCAATTTGCCAATCTATTGTATTCGATTTTATTCATACAATTTATGGGGGCGATTTGGGTCATCCGGCCTGGATGGGTATTGACTCTAATGAGTCTTGGAGTGATTCTGATCGGCGTGATCCTGTTTGATGTTTTGAGTAAATTGAAAGCCTAAATCGATGGCGCCAAAATAATTCTAAGGATCATACGATTTTATGCCGGACCATCACTATTTTTTCTATAACATGTATCATTCAACTTCATCGATTAACCTATAGTCTGCATACGTGACAATCCAAGTCATTCTTGGCTTGGCCTTGTTAAATATTTTTTATGCTGGTTGCCATTCCATTCTCTACTAAAACCACCCAAGACAAAATTACCACTAAAGTGATTTTCTGTATGACAGGTAAATAATAAATACCTTTCTCAGAAAAATAAATAGCATTGTTCACAGCTATGAGTATAAAACAAATAAACCCATATCGAATCAAGGAGTATTGTTGATCTTTCTGCAAACCCATATATACTCCCCACAAAGCAATAACACCGAATATTCCGGACAAAATAGAGGTTATATCATGAAACCTGGTAAACAGGATGGATGCAAAAAACATAGAAAAAACTCCTGCAATTTGTGTGATGCGGCTCCACTTTTTACTTACAGGATGCTTCGAACCATACCTTACAAAAAACCAGGCAATAGCAACGCACAAAATCAAA
The DNA here is from genome assembly GCA_937867195.1 of uncultured Saprospiraceae bacterium. GTDB lineage: Bacteria > Bacteroidota > Bacteroidia > Chitinophagales > Saprospiraceae > JADJLQ01. The sequence continues at coordinate 19,538 of CALMKY010000122.1, forward strand.
TTGGCCAAGATGGCAAAAGGTCTGGCAGGATTTATCTGGCCGTTCAAAGCTTGTTCATTAAAGAGATTGCACCCATAGTTTTGAGCCCAGCTAAATCCTGCTTCCTGATGGTCTATTTGATTACCTCCCGGATATCGACTGGCCGAGACTCCATACAAAATAAAATAAAAAACAATACCTGTTGTCGTCAGATATCTTAGCATAGTTTTAATAATATAAACGCCAGGATAGCCGGTAATGCCTGCACAAAAAATATTTTTTTACTTGCAGAATAAGCACCATATACACCGGCTACTGTCACACATCCTAAAAAGAAAGTGGCTACCCGATCATGCCATACCGGATCTTTGATCAATAAGGACCAGATCAATCCTGCTGCCAGGAACCCATTGTACAGACCCTGATTGGCTGCAAGGCCTTTGGTAGGAGTAAACAGATCTGCCGGCATGGCACCTGCAAAAGCTTTTTTGCCTGCTGTTTCCCAGGCAAACATTTCCATCCAAAGAAAATAAAGGTGCTCAACAGCAACTAAAGCAATCAAAATATCTGATATTAGTTTCATGATCTATAAAATTAAGAAAATGTAACAAGAATTATTGTATCAACTGTTTTATCATCAATCTGTTTTCAATAGTTCCATTGGAATTTTGATAATCCATCATATCCTCCTATTTTCATAAATACAAATCATGAAATTATTTTATTTACTGCTCGCCCTTACGTTAACCCTATTCGGTTGCCTTCGCCACAAAGACAATCCAGAAAGCTATGCTTATATGACCGGCAATGATTACCCTGCTTATGGAGGAAATAAAGCCAATAATCGATACTCACCTTTGACACAGATTCGCCTTGAAAATGTAAAAGATTTAAAGCCTGTCTGGCAATACTTTGCCAATGATCCTCAGGATACAAGTGGGGGAAAGATGATCCGTGCTAATGAGATTCAGTGTCAACCTATTGTGATACGCGGTAAATTATATGGCACTTCAGGTGAGCTAAGTTTATTTTCACTGGACGCGGCTACTGGCAAAGAACTTTGGAAGTTTCGTCCTTTTAAAAAAAGCCGGTCATTGAATGTCAATCGCGGTGTAATGTATTGGGAGCAAGGTAATGACCATCGCATTTATTATTCTGCCGGACCCTATTTATATTGCGTCAATGCCGATGATGGCAAGCACATTACTACCTTTGGAGATCAAGGTACCATCGATCTCCATGAAGGCCTCAAGGAAGGGATCGGACATGAAGTGCAAAATCTTCAAGTCAATGCTACGTCTCCAGGAGTAATCTATAAGAATACAATCATCATGGGATCCAGTGTATCCGAGGGAGGTGATGCCGCTCCGGGACATATACGAGCCTGGGATGCCCTGACAGGTAAACTAAAATGGGTCTTCCATACAATACCATTACCTGGAGAGCCGGGCTATGAAACATGGCCTCCGGATGCATATAAAAAAATTGGTGGCGTCAATAATTGGTCGGGAATGTCATTGGATGAAAAACGCGGAGTTGTATACTTGGGAACTGGCTCACCCTCTTCTGATTTTTATGGAGGTGATCGTGAAGGTGCCAATCTTTACTCAAATTGTATCCTCGCCATTGATGCGGAAACCGGAAAACTCAAATGGCATTTTCAAACTATACATCACGACTTATGGGATCGTGATTTTCCTTGTCCGCCCAATCTCATGACGATTACCAAAGATAATAAGCGCATAGATGTATTAGTGGCTGCAGGTAAAGATGGAAATATCTGGGTTCTGGATCGTGACAGTGGTGAGTCAATCTATCCATGGGAAGAAAAACCGGTACCCACGAATGGCCTAAAAGGTGAGCATCCATTTCCAAGTCAACGATATCCTTCAAAACCTCATGCACTCAATCCTCAAATTTTTACTGAAAATGATATTACGAATATATCTGCTGAAGCGCATGATTTTGTTTTAAAAAGATTTAAGACCATGTCCAAAGCAGATAATCCATATACTCCACCCAATGAACAGGGGACGATCTTATTTGGTTATAGTGGTGGTGCAGAATGGGGCGGCAATGCTTCCGATACAAACGGTATTTTTTATCAATCTGCCAATATTGCTCCCTGGGAATTAAAAATGATCGACAAGTTTACCCGTACTAAAGAACTTTCCACATTAACAAAAGGGAATGCACTCTTTGCCCGCAATTGTGCCCCATGCCATGGTGTTGATCGCAAGGGCAGTGGGAATGCTGTGCCTTCATTAATCGATATTCAAAAAAGAAGGAGCGCAAACGATATTCATACCTTGGTAGCTTTGGGAAATGGACGCATGCCTTCATTTCCATATATTTCAGCGTCTGATCGAAACGCCATCATAGATTTTCTTTTCAACAGAGAAGATAAATCAGGGATGAGTAATGAACACAAGGTTGCAGATACCATCACCAAAAAAATATCCGAATTTCCCTATGACCCATTATATGTAAATAAGATCTGGCAATATTTTACTGATCAAAATGGTTATCCCGCAATTCGTCCACCATGGGGTACATTCAATGCAATCGATATCAATACCGGCGAATATAAATGGACCATCCCTCTTGGTGAGTTTCCGGAGCTGACTGCAAAAGGAATCCCGGTGACGGGTACGAGTTCCTATGGAGGTCCTGTCGTGACAGCCAGTGGTTTAATTTTCATTGCATCCACGAGGGATGAAAAAATAAGAGCTATTGATAAATCGGATGGTAAAGTGGTCTGGGATTACAAACTTCCGGCGGGAGGGTTTGCAACGCCGATTACGTATGAAGTCAATGGAAAACAATATGTAGCCATTGCAGCAGGCGGTGCAAGGGGAGCTAAAGCCGGAGGATGGTATATAGCTTTTGCTTTGAAGTAAAAATAAAACTACTATTGCATTTTAATTGTCAGGTTATTAAGTATGCCTTCGTTTCCGTCGAGATACCTTTTCGGTAAAAAATCAACAAACGCCATTAATATCATCAGTGGTATATCGATTCTCGGTATTAGTGTCGGGACAGCAGCCCTGATTTTAGTCATGTCGGTCCTGAATGGCTTTGAAGGATTGATTAAAGGATTGATCAATTCTTTTAATCCCGATATCAAGATTACCCTGGTAGAGGGAAAAACATTTAATTACGATACAATATTGATTCATAAATTAAATCGGGCAGTAGGTAAAATATGTTATCCTGCAAACCCAGATGGAAATTTTATTCACCCATTTATTGAAGAGACTGCTTTACTCGAATACAAAGGCATAAAAGATTTTGCAACATTAAAAGGTGTGGATTCCAGTTATTCGATTTCTGTCAATGGTATAAAAGATAAAATCAGTGAAGGTCGATGGATGCTTCAGACCGCGATGGGACCCGGTGCGGTGATTGGCAGTGGCGTAAGAAACAAATTAGCTATCAGTGTCGATGATGAATTTGAAAAGCTCATTGCCTATATGCCGGATGCAAATGGGAATCCATTGGTACCATTTAAAAAACGCTCATTAATACCTTCCGGCATCTTTAGCCTTCAGCAAGAATATGATAATAAATATGTCTTTGTTGATTTGGCTTTTCTACAAGATTTGTTAAACAAACCGAACCAGGTGAGTGGATTCGAAGTCATGATCTATCCTAATTATCCAAAAAATAAAGTCATACAACAGGTAAAACAAATTTTGGGACCTGCCTACAAAGTTCTTGACCGGGATCAGCAGGATGCTGCTTTTTATAAACTGATGCGCATCGAAAAATGGGTTTCGTATGCAATCCTAAGTTTTGTTTTGGTATTGGTTGCATTTAATATTGTCGGCGCATTGTGGATGATTGTACTTGAAAAGAAAAAAGACATTATGATACTTAAGTCCATGGGTATGAACAATCAATTTGTAAGGAAGATATTCCTGAATACGGGTTTACTCATCACCGGACTTGGTATTTTATCTGGAATGTTTTTAGCAGGTGTATTGTATGTTTTACAAATACAATATGGAATCGTTCCGATCCCGGAAGGCTTTCTGGTAGATCGTTACCCGATTGCATTGAAATTCATTGACTTCGTGGTAGTGGGGATTACGGTCACTTTAATGGGCTATTTTGCTTCTCTATTACCAGCTAAAAAAGCTGCTAGCCTGGACGAGCAAATAAGATATGAATAAACATTACAATTCAAAACTGTAGATAGCTAGCTACCGGTCGATACCTTGCTTTTTTATTATTTCATCTCCAATTTCAGAAATGGATCGCAATGTAATATCAATATCTTCTCTTCGGGTACGATGATTGGTAATTGCGGCTCTGATCATATAGTCACCATTCAAAACCGTATACGATGGAGAAGCAATACCACGTTCCTGTAATCGCATCAATATCTCTTTATTGATTTCATTAAGCTGTGATTGAGACAGATGACCAGGATTGTATCGTAGACATGTTACATTCAGCGTTACTGCTGTCATGAGTTCCAGACGTGGGTACTGAGCACATTCTTCGCCCATGTACCTGGCCTGATCAATATTTTGAGCTATTTGCTTTGCATAGCGATCGATTCCGTGTTCTTTGAGGGACATCCATACTTTGAGTGCTTTAAATCCCCGAGATAATTCCATTCCATAATTGGCTATAGGCTCTGGCCCGGAAGCCAATCCTCTCTCATGGGCTGTGAGGTATGCACCGGGAGCGGTAAATGCCTGCCTATGAAGCTCACGGTTTTTAATCAAGACACAGCCTACTTCGTAATTTATATACATCCATTTATGCAGGTCAAATGCTATGCTGTCTGCTTTTTCAATAGCCTTCAACCGATCAGTGTATTCAGGCACGAGCTTAGCCAATGCGCCAAATGCACCATCTACATGAAACCACATTTTTTCCTGTTGAGAAATCTCGTACAGCGCATCGAGATCGTCAATAGCACCTGTATTGACGGTACCTGCATTACCTACGATACAAAATGGTTGGTAACCATTGGCTTTATCTTCCTGGATTGATTTCAACAATTTTTCTATATCGATTTGAAACGCTTCATTGACAGGAATTTTTCTTAATTGATTATATCCAATTCCTATGACTTGCATAGCTTTATCGATGCAGTTATGAGTCTCTTTGCTGCAGTATAGGGTTAATTTTTTGTCCAAAGCATACAGTCCTTCTGCTTTTATTTTTACGTCTACTGAATTTTTTGCAACCAATAATGCAGTAATATTGGCCAAAGATCCACCACTGACGAGGATGCCACTTGAAGTCGATGGATAATTCATGATTTCTTTACACCACTCAATGACCTGATAGTCGATGTACATGGCACTGTGGTTCCCGATGGTCGTATTGCTGTTCATTACCGACGCCATAAAATCTGCCAAGGCTCCCAGCGGAGTCCCTCCTCCTTCTACCCAAGACCAAAACCGGGGATGGGTATTGCCTTTGGCATAAGGAAAAATATGTTCTTTAAATTCGTTGAAAACAGATTCGATGGAAGAAGGCGTTTTGGGTAAAGGGGATTGGTAGGTATTTAATGAACGTTCCGGTATGGCTTGCCAGGAAAGTGATTCACGTGTATGTTGCAGTTTAAGAATCATATCATCCACCATTTGATATCCTATCTTCCTGACCTGCTCCCAATCTTTTGGGTCCAGGCTGGTTTCATTGAATTCATTGACTGTCATATAGTGTACAAAATAAAGAGTTCTTAGCTTACCAGATTTAATTATATCGACGATTGCGATCCGGTGAATTTCTCTAAATTCTAATTACATTTACTATAATATGAATAGGAAAAATTTTTTTGCTGGAATTGCAATTGTATGGACACAAATAATCTTTGCTCAGTCAATCCATCGATATTTATATGTTGCGACGCCTGGTATCCGCAATTACCTTGAATATGGAGGGCATGGCTTATTGGTCTTTGATATCGATGATCATCATTCCTTTGTTAAGCGGATACCTACCTCCGGTCTTGACTCGACGCTGGTTCCGGACAATGTCAAAGGTATTGAAGTGAGTATAGCTACTCAATGTGCTTATATTACTACCATTCACACGATAGAATGCATCGATCTGATCACGGAAAAATCAAAATGGGAAAAGACCTTGCCCAAAGGTTGCGACCGATTGTCGATTTCGCCGGATGGTAAAACCTTGTATGTGCCCAGCTTTGAAAAAGAAGATTGGTATATCCTCGATGCTGTTACGGGAAATATCAAACAAACCATTAGTCCGGACATCAAAAGCCACAATACTATTTTTGGCATGAATGGAAATGAAGTGTATTTAGAAGGACTTAAATCCCCCAATGTATTGGCAATAAACCCAAATGTGCCGGCTAAAACCCGTATCATTGGCCCATTCAGCAATGTGGTGCGGCCCTTTACAATCAATGGATCACAAACCAAAGTATTTGTCAATTGTAATGATTTACTCGGATTTGAAATCGGTGATATCAGGACCGGGAAAAAACTAGCAACCTATAACGTAAAGGGGTATAACCAAGGTCCTGTCAAACGGCATGGTTGCCCTTCTCATGGGATCGCCCTGAGGCCGGATGAAAAAGAAGTATGGATTTCGGATGCATTCAATCAAATGATCCATGTATTTAGTCTGGATGGTATCCGGGCGACTCAGGTCAAAAGCATTCCGGTACGAGAACAACCGGGATGGATTACTTTTACTCAAACAGGTGATTATGGATATCCTTCTACCGGCGAAGTGATAGATCCTAAAACAAAATCGATCGTGACTACATTACAGGATGAAAATGGTCATAATGTAATGAGTGAAAAAATGCTGGAAATTGATTTTAATAATGGACGTGTGGTCAGTATGGGTGATCAATTTGGATTGGGAAGAAAGAAATAGGTAATTAAATCAATTCTTCTTAGCTGCATTTGCCTTTTCTGCTGCTTCGATTTGCATTACATAGGCTTTGGTGGTCAAATTTCCAGGATCCAATTCAAGAGCTTTGTTCAGATACGCTTTACAATCGGCTATTGCGTTTTGTTGGATATAATAAAAAGCAAGATAATTATAAGCTTCAGCCATTTTGACTTTGTAAGCACCGATTTTTTTCATCGCCTCCATATTTCCTGCCGCTTTATTATACTCCGATGTATACACTTCCTGAAATTTTTCATAGAGTGGTTTGGCAGCCCAGGTCGTACGACTTGAATCCTGAAGATCGGCAATCTTGGCACGCATATAAAAAGCCTGGGGATAGGTGGGGCTCAGCAGGATTTGTTTTTGCCAGACTGAGTCTGATTCAGTGTATTGATTTAATTGAAAATAGGCATTGGCCAGGTAAAAATTATCAGTATAATCCAGTTCTTGAATTTGATTTATTTTTTTACCATATTCAATAACCTTTGTATAATTTTTCTTTGCTACATAAGCAAGCAAGAAATCATGGTAAATGTCTTTCGATCTTGAATCGTCGGATGCAGTAACTTTTTCATATGCCTGGCTTGCTTCATCCAACCGCTCTGTTTTCATTGCTGATTTAGCTAAATATTCCCAATCTGTAAGATAGATGGAATCCCTTGAGCTGGTCACACCTTCAAAAAACTTCTTAGAATATAGATAGGCCTCTTCATATTTTTCTTTTTCACAATATGACCAAGCGAACCATCGATAGACCTTTGGGTCCTGCGGATAAGCTTGATGATATTTCTCAGCTTCAGAGATTGCCCGATCATAATCTTTGGCCTGATAGGCAAGGTATTTAATCAATCTCATTTGTGCTTTTGCATCATTTCCGGTAAGTGAAACATATTTATCCAATACCGGTATCATCTCCTGGTATCGCTTAGACTGTAAATAAAGTTCGTACATAAGTTTATAAGCCGGGGCATGATCGGGTACCAGTTTAATCGCATTTTCCAATTTAGGAATTGCTTGATCCAATTGACCATAAGCAGCCCATATTCTGGCCATAGCCATATTGGCCTCCAAATTATTGGGTTCTATTCTAATGGCCTGTTCATATGCACTCATGGCTTCACCACTCTTACCTTTTATTTTAGTATAGGCATCACCCAGGTGAGAATAAGTAACTGCATTTTTAGGATTTATACCTTTTGAAATGAGATAATATTCCACAGCTTTTTCCGGTACAGGATTTTTACTGTATAAAAATGCATCCCCCAGCAGGGTCATCACATGATCGTTCTTCTGGCCATAATATTTGATCAATGATTCGATGGATCGGGTAGTTTTTGAGTCAATGCCATTGTCCAGTTTAAGTCTAATCAACCCAACCTGACATTCACCGCATTTATTGGCATCCAAACCTTTGTTGTAAGCTGCTTCAGCACCTCTCGGATTATCCAATTGATATTGAATTTCTCCTAAATAGTATTGAGCCTGGGCATTTTTTGGATCCTTGTCAAAGACTTTCTGAAAATAAATTGATGCGGCTTCATAGTTTTCATTTTCAAGTAATTTGATCCCTTCGGCTAGTGGATCTTGTGAATAAATCTTGTGATTTGTAAATATCAAGATTGTCATACCAATCCAGATTTGCAGTTTCATCATACAATTAGTTTTTTTGGTTTTTTTTACAAATTAGATCTTTCCAGAATAGATGCAATTTATAAGAAAAGAGATGTATACAACATCATGATAATAGAAAAGGCCCTCTTGCGAGAGCCCATTCTTTTTATAAAAATTCAAAATATCTGCTTATTGATTCTTCTTTTTGGTTACCGGTTGGCCGGCTTTGGCGGCTTCTTCCAGCTGAGTCTTGATTTCATTGGCTGTTTTATTAGCAGGGTCGACCTCAAGAGCTTTTGCATTAAACAGTTTACTATTATCCATATCATTCTGCTGTACAAAATAATAAGTGATGTAGTTATAACCATCCGTAACACCTCTTTTATAATAGGCGTTGTCAACCAGAGCCAGTTTAGCCTGATCGGTCCCGGCTTTTTCTTTTTCGGAAGTCCATACTTTGATAAACTCTTCGTACAAAGGCTTGGCCGCCCAAGTCGTATTGGTACTATCGACTAATGCAGCGATTTTGGCTCTCATCAAATAAGCTTGTGGATGATTAGGATATAGTTGGATGATTTTCTGATAAGCTGTATCTGATGGACCGTATTGGCTCAAATAATAGTAAGCATTGGCCATATTGGCTATACCTGTGTAGTTGAGTTCTTTGACGGCATTGTATTTTTTACTGTATTCTATGACCTTATTCCAATCTTTCTTTTTCAGGTAAGCCGTGATAAATTCACCATAGATATCCTGCACTTTGGTAGGATCAAACTGTCTTACTTTTTCGTATGATTGATCTGCCTCTTCCAATCTGCCTGTTTTCAAAGCAGCTTTTGCTAAATAATCCCAATCGGTGAGATACAGTGAATCTTTAGCATTCATAGCACCATCAAAAAACTTTTTGGAGTTTTGATAGCTCTCTTCGTATTTTTCTTTTTCGGCGTAAGCCCATGCAAGCCAGCGATATATTTTATAATCATTTGGTGCAACTTTATTGTATTTCTCGGCTTCCGAAATCGCCCGATCATAATCTTTAGCCTGGAAAGTTAGGAACTGTACCAACCTCATTTTTGCTTTTACATCATCGCCAGATAAAGAAACGTATTTATCCAGGATCGGTAACATCTTGTCATATTTTTTAGCTCTGAAATAAAGCTCATACATTAGTTTGTATGCTGGTGCATAATCTTGAACGAGCTTGAGTGCATTTTCGAGTTTGGGAATGGCTTGATCCAATTGTCCGGCATTTGCCCAAATACGGGCCATCGCCATATATGCTTCGAGATTGTTTGCATCTTTTTGCACAGCTACTTCATAAGATGTCATTGCATCACCACTTTTGCCTTTTTGCTGACTGTATGCGTCACCCATATGAGACCAGGTGGATGCAATCTTGGGATCGATATCACGAGCCATGATAAGATACTCAAGCGCCTTGGCAGGGTTTGGTTTTTTACCATATAGATAAGCATCTCCCAATAATGCGATGACTGCAGCATTTTTCTTACTATTTGCTTTTACGACCGATTCTACGGTCTTGGCAATTTCGGCATCTGCTCCCTGATCAAGCTTGAGCCTGATCAATCCTACCTGGCATTCGCCACATTTACTATTTGCCAACAGCCCTTTATTGTATGCAGTTTCTGCACCCTTTGCGTTGTCTTGCTTATATTGAATTTCTCCAAGATAATACTGAGCCAATCCGTTTTTAGGATCTTTGGCAAAAGCATCTTCAAAAAATTTTCCTGCTGCTTCAAAGTTTTCATTTTGAAGCAATTTGATCCCTGGCGCTAAAGGATCTTGTGCTACCAGTTTGACCACTAACAGGAGGGTGGTTAAAAAAGAAAGATAAGTTTTCATTTCAGATAAGATATTTAAGAATTTTTAATTGATATGTTTTTTACTTAACTACTTTGACATCTTTGAGTCCGTTAAATT
>CALMKY010000123.1 GCA_937867195.1 uncultured Saprospiraceae bacterium
ACCCTGAAAGCATTGAGGATTTCGGCGGATACATTTAGTGCCAACAAAGCGGTGAGCACCAGATACATCAGGTTGATCATCAACTGCCGGGGCTGCTTAGGTATAGACATGGTACTTGACTATATTTTTTTAATGATTGTATTGTTTAAATTCAATGGCACACGATTATTTAGCTGAATACGCTGATAATACATTACCATACACTTTATTTATTGAAGCAAGATTGGCAGCCAAGGCTTTTAATTGTTCCTGGGTAGATTTTGCATCTGCAGCAGAAGACTGCAAAGAATTGAAAGTCTCATTCATTTTAGCATACGTTGCGTTCATACCGCTCAAACTCTTTGAAAGAATACCCAATTCAGCCTGAGTCTTTTTGGCGTCTTCGGCACTATTTTGCATGGCATTAAATGCTTCATTCAATTTGGTATAGGATACGTTCATGGAGGCCAGGTTCTGAGATAAACCTGCCAATTGAGTTTGTGTTTTTTTAGCGTCATCTACACTGCCTTGTAAAGCGAGAAAGGCTTCATTCATCTTACCGTAAAAATCATTCATGGATTTGAGCTGATCTTTGGTTTTACTAAAATCTACCTCCTGTAATGCTTTCAGCGAACTCATACTTTTAGACATACCTTGCAATTCAGTAAGCATATTACCTAATTGCGATTCCACCACCTCACCATTCAGTGGTCTTACAGCAGCTTTGTTTTTACTATCTACAGCCCCTACTCCTGGAAGGATGGCTGGTACGTCAGCATGGTAATCTTCGATACCGGGATATAATTTTTCCCAATAATAATCTTTATCAGGAGGCAATAAACCCAACATGAGAAATAATAGGGCTTCCGTCACCAGACCAATGGTCAAAAACAGACTTGCATTGGGTAAGCTTTCTATTTTAAAGAGTGCTCCGATCATTACGAGGGACGCACCTACACCAATAATCAGATTTTTTGCATATTTAAACCACCCGGTTTTGTACCATACGTTAGTACCTGCTGCCATAATAATATAGAGTTTTAAAAGTTGTTAGTAAAGGTTATGTTTTTAGAAATAAGTTGTCCTAATGGTCATTATTTAAAATCATTGATGGATCTTCCGAGGAATGACAATACATTACGGAAGCCCAAATATGACTTAGTGGTATCCTGATATTCATAGGTCCGCGTGCTGTTTTGGAGATAATAGGATATATCCTTCCAGGAGCCGCCTCGAATTACTTTTCTTTTATACACTTCCGGGTCTGTCGGCTTTGCATCGTATTGAATATCCGGATTCATATCGTGTGTAAAATTATTTGCATTATCAAAGTATGCCGTCGTAGTCCATTCTGCCACATTCCCTGACATATTGTAGATACCATATTCATTGGGAAAATAAGAATGTACTTCTACGGTGTATTGACCTCCGTCTTCCGGATAATTACCACGACCGGGTTTGAAATTGGCTAACAAACAACCTTTCGCATTGCGGATATAATAGCCTCCCCATGGATAGGGCGAAAGTTCTTTTTTACCCCGTGCGGCATATTCCCATTCATACTCAGTAGGAAGTCTGAATCCTTCAGAATTTTTTTCGTCCGGACGACCTTGATCCCAGATTCTTGTACGCCAATTGCTAAATGCATTTGCCATATTCCAGTTCACACCTACTACAGGATAGTCGTCATAAGCAGGATGAGAATAATAGTTCTTTGCAATCGGATCATTATAGGAATAGGCAAAGTCACGGATCCAAACCAATGTATCCGGATAAATCGGAACAGAAGCTTTGCGTATGAACGATTTTCTTGGAGTCCCTTTGGATGCGCCGGCTGCTGCTCTCAAATCAAACCAGCTGTACGTGTAGATTAATTTTCTTGTATCGATACCGTTTTCACCCGGAAGTTTGTCATCCCCCGAATAATTAAGATCTTTTAGTTCTTCGGCTTCCCAATCAATCGGAACTGACCAATCCAGTGAAGTAGATCCATCTTCATTTTCGATTACATCCCCCATCAAGGTATGGGCAAGAGAATCTGATACGTAATTTACAAATTGACGATATTCATTATTTGTAATTTCAGTGTCATCCATATAGAAACCACCGATTGTTACTTGCTTGTTCATGTTTACGTATGTAGCA
>CALMKY010000124.1 GCA_937867195.1 uncultured Saprospiraceae bacterium
TATTTTTTAAAAAGCTTTTTATTAATTAAAATTTCTTCAGAATCTGTAGAAGCCAATTCGATCAGAAAATCGATTTTCCCGCGATCTATCGATCCATTCAATAATTTTCGGAATTCAAATTCCTTTTCTTTTAAAAAATTAGGTAACCTGAATCTGTACTCCGTGAATTTACTGTTTACTGATTTAATCTCGACTTTAATCGTTTGGTTACATACGGTACCCGTTGCCCGGCCATAGCCTGTCATAGAAATAAGCATAGCGACAAAGATAGAAAGGAGATTTACATTTGACAATTAAACAATTTGTATTGATTAACTTCGGGCTAAATTAAAATTTATATAACAAAACCTGCGTCCGGATCAACGTTCATACGATGATTCTGTTTTTCAATAAATCAACGCCAGATCCATGAAAAGAAGAAAATTCATGATGAATTCAATAACCGGGTTGCCCATATTACTCACCACCCTGGTTTTATTTGCCAGTGCCTGTGAGAAACCAAATACCAACCTGACCTCTAAAACAATTATAGTGGTCGGGGCAGGCATCGCGGGTTTGGCAGCCGCCCGGAAACTTAAAGCTTCAGGATATACCGTTAAAGTACTGGAATCCCAGGATCGCATCGGGGGAAGATTGCGGACAAACAGAACATTGGGTTTTGCCTTTGATGAAGGGGCCAGCTGGATACATGGCATCCGCGGCAACCCGATCACGACCCTTGCCCAGGATGCCGGAATGAGAACATTCGAAACCGTTGATGAAAATAGAATTTCATTTGATCAAGGCGGCCTGATCAGGAATGCATCAGTCTATGATCAGACTGAAAATGATTTGTACGAAATTCTCGCTACACTCAAAGGCAAAGGAAAAGCAACCGAAAGTTTTGAGACCGTTTTTAATCGACTCTATCCATCCAAAGCCAATGATCGGTTATGGAAATTTTTTCTTTCAACTTATGTCACCTTTGATACCGGTGATTTGGATAAGCTATCGTCCCTGCTTTACGACGAAGGGGAAGAATACAGTGGAGTTGAAAAAATCGCAATCAACGGATATGATACGATTCCGGAATATTTAGCAAAAGGGCTTTCCATTGAATTGAATGAAAGGGTCCATGCAATTGATTATTCTGCTGATAAGGTCAAAGTTTCCCATCAGGGTCATATCAGCGAGGCAGATTACGTATTGGTGACCGTACCCCTGGGTGTATTGAAATCAAATACAATCCAATTCACGCCCTCACTTTCTCAAAACAAAAGAGAAGCAATTCAAAAAACAGGAATGAATTGTGTGAATAAATTTTTACTTACTTGGTCCAGGTCTTTTTGGGATGATGTTCAATATTTATCCTACACCCCAGGCGAAAAAGATAAGTTTAATTATTTTGTCAACATAAAAAAATACTTACCAGACACCCCTGCTCTCATGACTTTTGCTTACGCGGAGTATGCCCGACGGACGGAAAATATGACCGATGCAGAAGTGACCGGCGAAATCATGTTTCATTTAAAAGATATGTACGGCAATGGTATTCCCGATCCGACGAATATGTTGCGGACTAAGTGGCAGTCCAATATAAACTCCTTTGGATCTTATTCCTATCCGGCTGTCGAAACTCAAATGCAATTCTTTAATGACCTGGCGGTAGAAGTAAATAATAAACTATTCTTCGCAGGTGAACATACCGAAATCGACTATTTTTCCACAGCACATGGTGCGTATATGAGTGGCATCAGAGAGGCTGATAAGATCATTGCTTTAGGATAAGCCGTCCATCCTAGGGTTACCTGGCATAAATAATCATGCCCAATCCAATCACATAAATCAGCAACATGATATTTAAAATTATCTTGACCAAAGAACTTGCTGAGATAAATTCTTTCCAAATGTAGATTCCCCATACAGCAGCTACTACCGTAGCTCCCTGTCCCAGTCCATACGATATAGCAGTACCCGCCTGTCCTGAAGCGATGATACTAAACGACATGCCGATACACCAGATCATACCTCCTAATATCCCGGTCACATGGTCTTTCAAACCACCTTTAAAATAATCATTAAAACTCACAGGCATACCTGCAAACGGCTTTCGCATCAACATTGTATTAAAAATGAAATTGCTCAAGAGGATCCCTGTTGAAAACATGACCACGGCAGTGTATGGAGTTAGTTTACCATTTTCCGGGAGACTAAAATCGGTCACCATCGATGCAGCCACATATTTATAAAAATAACCCATGAGGATACCGGCTAGAATGGATAACATCAGCCCTTTTCCAGAGACTTTGGTGTCACCTGCCGAGGATTTTCTATAGGCATATGCATTCAAGGATATTGCCATTGTGATCAATGCTACTCCAATAAACAGCCAGGTCGAGTTGCCAATAGGTTGATCGATATAGTTAACTACGACACCAATGACCAAAGCAAGGCCTATTCCCACCGGAAATGCAACGGACATCCCTGCAATCGCTATCGCCGCGCATAATAAAATATTCGCAGCATTAAAAATAACACCACCGACGATCGCTGACCTCAAGGATGCTGATGACGCCTGTCGCATGTCTTCAAGAAATGGCCTACCGATACAGCCCATGCTGCCCAAGGTGAAAGCAAAAACCAGGGACAAAATCAGGATTCCTATCACATAATCCCAATAAAATAATTCAAATCGCCATGATTTGGCGGCTAGTTTTTGTGTATTGGCCCATGAACCCCAACAGAGCATGGTAATAATGCAAAACAGAACAGCTGTCGTGTAATCGTGGATAATAAACATACA
This sequence comes from uncultured Saprospiraceae bacterium, assembly GCA_937867195.1. GTDB lineage: Bacteria > Bacteroidota > Bacteroidia > Chitinophagales > Saprospiraceae > JADJLQ01. The sequence goes on from CALMKY010000124.1 coordinate 2,783, forward strand.
TAAATGTACAACCTAGGATGGACAATGTTTAATTCGTTATATTTTTTCAGGTATTTGCTTTTTCCTCAAAATCCATCTTAAACAAAATCAGAATCTTTCCAATTTTTTCGTAATTCCTTTAATTCAAGTTTGTCGATGTCTTCAGGCAAATGCTTGGTCGGAGATGGTGTAGTCGATTGCCCGTTGCTTTGAATTCTTGTTTGCTTTTCTCTTGAAAGCATAGCTTGAATGCGGTCTTCGCGGTCTTTTATTTTTTCAAGTTCTTCATAAAATTTTCGTTCTTCCCATTCTTTGCTGAACCCGGGCCAACCAAAAACTCTGGCATATTTAAATGCAACCGGCAATGCCAAAACCAGGATCGGAAAGATGGACCAAAATTCATGTCGATCCGTAAAAAAATTAAGGAGCATTAAAAACATCGAGATAGACACAAATATGAACAGGAATCTATAGAAGGACTTGACTTCTTTGACTCTTTTTTCAGCTTTGAGGTAGGATACGGTTTGCCTGCTATCTAAAGGCATGATTTAAAAAATTTTATTATCAATGAATTGCAAATTTATTCCAATCAGTCCATGATCATAAAGTAAATCTTATTTTTTTCGACTAAAACCTAATTGAAGGGGATTAATTTTTTTAACAAGGTCCCGGTCATCGCCCCCAAGCCGGAAGTAATACCACCAATCAAACCTGAAATCCATATCAATGTGATTGGTTTGAAATTACCAAATAAAATCCCGATTCGGTTGGTCAGTCTCGAACCTGATTGCTTGTCCAATATAAATGCTAAACTATACCAGAGCATCAGTCCCAGACCAAAATAGATCAGGTATGATTGCCACGGCTTTTGATAAAATACGCCACATATGCATGCCACTACTGCTATCCAATACCAGGGCGTATAGATTTGTATAAGATAAGCTGCTATCAAAAAAATGATGGGCATCAACACTTTCTCTTTCATCCGGACTATTATTTAGAAAAGTTTTGTAATAAAATATAATGGATTTCCCCAAGGTTATTGGCAAACTGAGGTACTTCGTATTTGCCACTGACCCAATCGTCGACCATATCATCATAATGCCTGGAAGCCGGATTACCACTTTGCCCACCGGGATACACGACGTGTGCATTTATTTTATCGGCTAATTCGATAATCATCCTCCAGGAAGGACCATGCCCGTTTGTCGTCGCATTCAGTATGCTTGCATCACCACCGGCATTTAGGTTTTCCCTTGAAAATCCATTCAGGTTTGCCAGATGACCTATCCGGGGTTTGACATATTGAGCCCAGGTCAGTGAGGGATTGTTCTGTGATGTATAATCCACAATCATCGCTTTAAATGCAATGTTGACTATATCTTTGGCAGTCTCTGTCTGGGGAGTAGCCTGGA
>CALMKY010000125.1 GCA_937867195.1 uncultured Saprospiraceae bacterium
GGAGTCGCGGCCTTCTCGCCCTTGGCATCGACGATGGCGTCGTAGCCTAAGATCACGCGCTCCCAACGCTTGTCGCGGTCCATCGAATAATACCTGCCACATAAGCTGACCAATTTGATTGAAGTACCATCAAGGGCTTTTAGTAACTTCTGGATATATTCTTTACCCATTTTAGGATCCGTATCCCGGCCGTCCATAAAAGCATGAATGGCTACTTTACCTACATTATTTTTCTTAAGGATTTCACAGATTGCAATCAGGTGATCTAAATGAGAATGTACTCCACCGTCTGAGACCAAGCCTAACAAGTGCAACGTCCCGCCGGTTGTTTTTACATGATCGATCATGGCTTTTATCTCAGGATTATCATCTAATTCTTTAGTCCGAATGGCTTTATTGATACGAGCTAATTCCTGGTACACAATTCGACCCGCGCCAAGATTTAAATGACCTACTTCAGAATTGCCCATCTGACCATCGGGGAGGCCTACTTCTTCGCCAAAAGTGGTAAGTGTGCTGTGGGGATTTTCTGCCATAATTTTATCAAAAAACGGAGTGTTGGCTGTAGCGATCGCATCTGCATTATAATCCGGTCCTATGCCCCAACCATCCAGGATCAACAATCCTACTTTATTGACTTTCATCTATTAAATTTTATGCAAATTTAATCTTTTAGTGAGCTAATTGATTTGATTAATTCTGATAATTCTCATCCCAATACAGTAGGTGCATACTTAAAACTGATATCAGCTCAAAAGGGATTTTCCCCTTAAAATGGGGCCTTCAGCATACCTTTTAACGAAAAATTAGCTATTCCTTTAGATTGTTATGTGACGATTGGATGTTTTAATAGCAATCATTTTATTTTTGAATATGAAAATCTTGTCATTCATTCTACTGTTAAGTTTTCAGTCTATTCATTCACAGAGTATCAAAGCTATCTTTGATGCAATTGTAAAATCGGATCAGGTATATTTGGAATCAAATTTTGCTGCCACCGTAGAGTTTGCCTATAATCAGGATATTCAATCTCTGGATCATAAAGCTGCGGCTAAAAAATTGATTGAGCTGGTTTCATTACCAGGTACCCGCAATTATAAAATATCCCATGAATCTATTACAAAAGGGAAATCATCGTCTATGGGCATCGGTAGTCTAACGATCGGAAGCCAAAAGTTCAGAATTTACATCACCTATACTATAGAAGCCGGAAAAAATCTGATCTCCGATATCAAAATAGAAAAGGATGAATTATAGCGGTTGTTTATTCACGCCCAAATTAAACAAAGCAAAGTCATATTTGACCGGATCCAGTGGATCAAAGTTTTTAAGCTGATCGGTTAATTCAAGAACAGTCTTCCAGTTTTTTTGATCTCCCGTTAATAGACCTAATGAAACTGCGACCCGGTGTACGTGTACATCAAGCGGGATTTTTAAATCTTTAACCGGGATGTTATTCCAAATCCCGAAATCGACTCCATTTTTCGCTGATCGTACCATCCATCGCAAATACATACAAAGTCGTTTACAGGTGGATCCTGAAATGGGTTGAGAAATATGTTTTTTAGTCCTCAGCGGTGCAAAAGGGAGGGAAAAAAAATATGAATTAAAGTAGTTTAAGCTTTCCTCTACCGAACCAAATTTTCCATTTAGCACGAACGCGGATTCTAACGATGGATGAGCGGAGTAATGATATTGCAGGAATGCAATAAAATATAAGAGGTCATCCGATTGAAAGGTGCGGTGGACAAATGAATTTAATTTTAGTAGATCCGACTCTGTATGACGAAGGATGAATTCATATGGGGCGTTGTCCATCCGGTGCATCAATTCTTTTGATTTATTAATAATGGTGATTCTCTGGCCCCATGCAAACACAGAGGCAAACAGTCCTGCAATTTCGATGTCCTGATTTTTTGTGTATAGATGGGGTACCGAAATCGGATCTGATTCGATAAACGCAGGTTGCTCGAATCGTATGACCAATTGATCTAAATATGATTTTAGTTGGGATTTATTCATTTCAAGAATAAATGATCAACGACTGATCTGATCACTGACTTAAATGGCCAATGGAGTGAATTTTATAGCTTAGCTTTTACTTCGCTGATTTCATATCCTTCGATGATATCACCGATCTTGATATCATTGTAGTTTTCAATAGAGATACCGCATTCTGTACCGCTTTTAACTTCTTTTACATCATCTTTAAAGCGCTTGAGGGCTGCAATCTTGGCGGTGGCACCATCTTTCGCAGGATATACGATGATACCATCCCGGATGACCCGGATGGGAGTATTTTTCATGATGCGACCTTCTGTAACAAATGAACCTGCAATGGTGCCGACACCTGTAATTTTGAATACTTCACGGACTTCCACGGTCGCGATGACTTTTTCTTCTTTGGTAGGTTCGAGCATACCTTCCATGGCGGCTTTAACAGTTTCGATGGCTTCATAGATGATCGAGTAGGTCTTGATTTCGACTCCTTCTTTTTCAGCAAGTTTACGCGCTCCGGCGGATGGTCTCACTTGGAACCCGATGATGATTGCATCGGAAGCAGATGCAAGCAATACATCTGATTCGGTAATGCCACCGACCGCTTTATGAATAACCGATACCTGAATCTTTTCAATTGACAGCTTGATTAATGAATCGGACAATGCCTCGATGGACCCATCTACATCACCTTTCACGATGATCTTGAGTTCTTTGAAATTACCCAAGGCAAGACGACGACCGATCTCATCCAGTGAGATTCGTTTATTCGTTCTGGTTGAAAGTTCACGATTGATTTGTGCCCGTTTAAGACCTAAATCTTTAGCTATCGATTCATCTTCATATACTTTGAATTTTTCACCTGCTTGCGGAGCTCCGGCCATACCCAATATCAGCACCGGTGAAGAGGGGTCTGCTACCGTTGTTTTTTGGCCCCATTCATTAAACATGGCTTTTACACGACCGTAATGCTCACCTGCCAGGATCGCATCGCCAACATGTAAAGATCCGTTTTGAACCAATAGTTTGGTGACATATCCCCGGCCCTTGTCTAATGAAGCTTCGATCACAGTGCCAACGGCGGGGCGATCCGGATTGGCTTTAAGATCCAATACTTCGGCTTCAAGGAGAATTTTCTCCATCAGTTTATCTACATTCAGACCTGTTTTCGCTGAAATGTCCTGCGATTGTATTTTGCCGCCCCATTCCTCCACAAGTAAATTCATGGCGGATAGTTCCTGTTTAATTCGTTCAGGAGAGGCCCCCGGTTTGTCGATTTTATTGATTGCGAATACGAATGGGACACCTGCAGCCTGTGCGTGTGAAATAGCTTCTTTGGTCTGAGGCATCACATTATCATCTGCCGCCACTATAATGACAGCTACATCGGTCATCTTAGTACCACGGGCTCGCATTGCTGTAAATGCTTCGTGACCCGGTGTATCCAGGAAGGTTATCTGTTTGTCACCAATTTTTACTTCGTAAGCACCAATGTGTTGCGTGATGCCACCTGCTTCACCGGACACTACATTCGCACTGCGAATATAATCGAGTAAGGAGGTTTTACCGTGGTCTACGTGGCCCATGACGGTTACAATGGGGGCTCTGGGTTTGAGATCTTCAGGAGCATCCACTTCTTCATCTTCTGTATCGGTGCTGTCTTCCGCTGAGATAAAGGATACTTTATGACCAAATTCTTCTGATACCAACTCTATGATTTCGGCATCCAGTCGTTGGTTTATGGACACAATTACTCCAAGATTCATACAAGTCATGATGACCTGTGCAGGCTTAACATTCAATAATGAAGCCAATTCAGAAACCGTCATGAATTCAGTCACTTGAAGATCCGTCGTGACCTGGGCTAATTCTTCTTGCTCTATTTTTACTCGTATGCGATTTCTGTTATCGCGTCTTATTTTTTGTCTTTTACTCTTTGTATTGCCTCCCATGCGAGCCATGGTCGCTCTGATCTGATCGTCGATTTCTTTTTGAGAGATTTCCTTTACCTCATCTTTCGGAGTATATCTACCGCGGCTGGCGCCTCCCTGATTGTTTCCAGTATTGGCATTCACATCGACTGCTGAGCTTTCAACTTTTTTACGTTTGCGTTTGCGCTTCTTTTTGTCTGCATCATCCGCTGCCGAAGCAGGTACCGGTTTTTTCTCACTTGGTTTGGGTTCGGGTTCAGCTTTTGGTTTTGTTTTATCAAACTTCGCTGTGTCGATTTTACCTAAAATCTTTAATCCTTTTAATTGCGGTGTTTCTGCCCGGTGGAAGTCTTCCACGGATTCCTGGTCCGCAACTTCTTCAGTCTCGGTAACAGGACTTTCTTCTTTAGCAGGTTCCGAAACTTTTGAATCGGCTTCTGTTTTCTTTTCAGCTTTTGGTTTTATGTCTTCGCTAAGATCCTCATCAGGTTTCTTTTTCTTTTTAGCATCAAGATCTATTTTATCCACTACTTTGATCTTAGGTAACTCAGGTGATTTGCGTTTAATCGTTTCTGTTTCCTGAGTTTCTTTTACATCAGTGGTCTGTGTTTGCGGTTCAGGTGTCGGAGGAGTTGCTGATTTGGGAGTTACTGGTTTGGGCTCAGGGACGGGTGGTGGGGTAGCGACAGGATGAGCCATTGGGGCAGGGGCTTCTTTTTTGACGGTTTGAGAAGCGCTGGCTTTACCAATGACCAATGCTTCTGCTTTTTCTTTTACCGCAGCAGAAGAAGAAAATTCTTTTTTCAATTCCTCATACATTTCATCAGAGATTTTAGCAATAGGTTTATTCTCTATTGAAAATCCTTTTTTTTGCAAGAACTCGACGATCGTGCTCGTGCCAATATTAAATTCTGATGCCGCCTGTACTAATTTTTTTACCATAAATTATTTTTCGTTCATCTTTTTTTAATTCTCACAGTGATTCAGATCAGGTGTTATTCGTCTCCATCGTCATCCATTTCTTTAGATAATATGCGTATTACATCATCGATCGTTTCTTCTTCCAGATCTGAGCGACGGATTAGCTCTTCTCTGCTCAATGCAAGAACGGAACGAGCTGAATCACATCCGATGCCTTTGAGGGTATCGATGATCCATGGTTCGATTTCATCTGCAAATTCATCCAGGTCCACATCATCGATTTCTGCACCTTCTTCCGTGTCTCTGTACACATCGATTTCAAACCCGGTGAGTTTAGATGCCAGTTTGATATTGGATCCGCCCTTACCGATAGCAAGAGATACCTGATCAGGTTTGAGATACACGGCTGCTCTTTTATTTTTATCGTCGATATCGATCTTAGTTACTTTCGCCGGTGTAAGTGCCCGTTGAATATACAGAGTGAGGTTGTTTGTAAAATTTACAATGTCTATATTTTCGTTGCGAAGTTCGCGTACAATACCGTGTATACGAGATCCTTTCATGCCCACACAAGCACCTACCGGATCGATGCGATCATCATAGGATTCGACTGCAACCTTGGCACGTTCTCCGGGAATGCGCACGATATTTTTTATTGTAATCAATCCATCTTCGATTTCCGGCACTTCATGCTCCATAAGTTTTTCGAGAAAAGAGCTATCTGTACGCGACATAATGATGGAGGGTAGGTTGTTTTTCATTACGACATCTTTGATAACTCCTCTAACCATATCCCCCTTGCGGAAATGATCTGCTTTGATCATTTCATTTTTCGGTAAAACGATTTCATTACCGGTGGTATCATCGATGACCAGTATTTCTTTGGGTAAAACCTGGTTGACTTCACCGAGTATGATTTCACCTTTGCGTTCAGAATACTTTTGGAATACTTCGTCTTTTTCCAATTCAAGGATGCGGGAGATCAATGTCTGCCGGGCGGCTGTAATCGATCTGCGCCCAAAATCTTCAAGTTCGAGTTTGGTATAACATTCCTCACTGATATCGTAATCAGGATCGATCTCCCGAGCTTCAGAAAGGGATATTTCTTTATTTGGGTCTGAGACTTCACCATCCGGCACGATCAGCCTCTTATGCCAAAGCTCAAGGTCACCTTTTTGAGTATTGACGATGACATCGAAGTTTTCGTCAGTACCATATTTTTTCTTAATCAGCGTACGGAATACATCTTCCATCACTCTCATCAGCGTAGGCCTATCAATATTTTTGCCCGCTTTAAACTCCGAAAAAGTATCAACTAAATTGATCATGGATCAAAATTTTATTTGAACAAATATTTTATTTATGTCAGTCAAGTGAATCATCGTATCCAATACTTTTTTCACTTTTTTCTTTTTTTCATCTTTTTCGATGATGATTTGCTCCACGTGCAGTAAATCATCAACAACTCCTTTCAATTGTCCTTCCAGGATTTTACCGTCCAGCAAAACCACTTTTACCTCTCGGCCAATATTTTTTAAATACTGACGATGGAGTTTCAGAGGCTTATCAAGACCGGCGGAAGAAACTTCCAGGTGGTATGATTCTTCGATGAGATTTTGCTCTTCGATTTTATTTCCGAGCCACCGGCTGATCTGGGCACATAGATCCAGGTCGAGTCGGGTATCACTATCGAGAAATACTTCAAGCTTGTGGGGTTTGTAGACAATGTCCACGATGAAAAGATCTCTGAAGCTTTCTTCAGTAAACTTTTCAGTGAGCCAAGCAGTAATAGTTTCTTCAATCAACATAACAGGATATAAAATGCAGAAGGGAACCGTTTGAGTTCCCTTCAAGAATCTTAAATCGACGCTACAAAGATAATGGAAAAGTTTGAATTTTAGTCTGTTAGCTTTTCAGAATTCTCAGCCTCTGTTCCTGGGTATACTGAGCATGCAAAAAGCCCGTTTTGTGGTCTTATAATCTTCAATTTATTATTCAATTATGCTGATCTTTACACCCATGAATGTAAAAATTACATCGAAATCTGATGATATTCATTCTAAAGATATCATTATCATTCCCTTGATCAAAGGAGAGATGAAGAAGCTGGAGAAATTGATAAATCATGTGGATGAACCATGGGCTGTAGCCGTACGGGATATTTTACTGCACCGCAGACCCGAGTCCAGGAAAAACGCGATCCAATTTGCCGGATCCCAAAAAGTAATCGTATTGGGACTGGAGGACTCTTTGTCTTATCAACAGATTTCAAATCAATGTAGATCGGCGTTATTTAACTGCATCGAAAAAAATAAGCAACCTCATGCAATATTGGTAGTTTATGATGGTATTAAGTCCGATACTGCATCTGCCCTCGCCAACGGTATGAGATTATCCAATATCAGGATAGATTATTATGCAAAGGAAAGATCGAATACAAGTGCTCACCTGAATGTATGGGTACAAGATAAGAAATCAAGAAGTCTTGTTGAACAAGGAATTGCATTAGCAGAAATCCAGGAAGGCATTGGCCATTTAGTCAACATGCCTTCAAATGAAAAGAATCCTCAGTTTATAGTGGATTGGGTGCATGAAAACCTAATGAGTCGTTCTATAACCATCCATGCAATGGGTATAGAAGATTTGAAAGAAAAGGGAATGGGAGGACTAGTTTCAGTAGGGCAGGGATCTAAAACCCCACCCTATTTATTGATAATAGAATACCGGCCCACCAGTAAACAAAAGCTGAAACACATTGGCCTGGTGGGTAAAGGAGTCACCTTCGATACCGGAGGTATCAGCCTCAAAGATTCTCTCAATATGCATTTAATGAAGTCCGATATGGGTGGGGCAGCTGCCGTACTGGGTGCTTTACAAGCCTTGCATCTATTCAATATTAAAATAAATGCAACGGCGGTTATCCCTTTGGCAGAAAATGCCATCGGCCCGGAGGCTTATCGACCGGGAGATGTCTACAAATCGTATAGTGGTAAAAGTGTCGAAGTGATCGATACGGATGCAGAAGGAAGGTTGATCCTCGCAGATGCATTGACCTATATAGTTCAGGAATACCAGACCGATCACCTCATTGACCTGGCTACCTTGACTGGATCGATCATAATGACTTTGGGTTATCGTATGGCCGGATTGTTTAGCAATGATGATGCACTTGCCAAGGCACTGAGAAAAACCGGAGACAAAACAGGCGAAAGATTATGGCAATTGCCTCTCTCTGAAGATTATGCAGAAGAAATGAACAGTGATATTGCTGATATTAAAAATCTCAGTACCAAGCCGGGAGCAGGTGCTATTACAGCTGCAAAATTTCTTGAAGCCTTTATAGAAAAGCATCCTTCGTGGGCCCATCTCGATATCGCCGGTGTCGTGATGACCGATAATGAATACAGCAAGGGGAGATCCGCGACTGCATTTGGAGTTTTGCTTTTAAAAGAATGGATTGAATCCATTATAAATTAATGATATGAATAAACCTGTTTCTTTTTTATGCATTGCATCTTATTACAAAGGCAACCGATTTATGCAAGCCTTACACGAATGTGGTGCCACCGTTTACCTTCTGACTTCTAAAAAACATGAAGATAAGGACTGGCCCAGGGAAAGCCTTGAAAACATATTTTATATGGAGTCAGATGATCACAATCATTGGAATATGCAAGATGCCATCAAAGGACTTGCCTGGCTTATGCGGGATCATGATATAGATCGCATCGTCTCGCTCGATGATTTTGATGTCGAAAAACTTCGCTATCACAAAATCGCCATTATGACCGATGCCGATGTTGACGGCTCGCACATCAGAACTCTGCTTTTGACCTTCTTTTATCGTCAAATGCCGGAGTTGGTCGAAAAAGGTCATATTTATGTAGCGCAGCCGCCACTTTACAAAGTAAAACGCGGCAAAAAAGAAGAATATATCAAAGACGAAAAATCAATGTTTCGTTATTTGATGAAGCAAGGGACGGACGATGAAACCATTACTTCAAACGGAAAGTTGATGGAAGGGCGAGAATTGGCAAAAAATCTTGAAAGAATCGTTGAATATCAACGCTATTTCGATAAATTTGCCCGTCGTCTCGGAAGCGATACTAAACTGCTAAACGCTTTACTTGAAGGATTTACCGCAGTCTTAGCTGAGCATAGCGTTAAACTCCGTAAGATTTTCGGCGATCAGGAATTATTGCTCAAAGTTGAATCAAAAGTTGCCGAAGCGGGTTTTAACACCGAACTTTTGAATGATGAGGAACACGGACTTTCGGAAATCGAAGTTAATTATCCGAACGGCACAAGCCTGATTTTTGACTGGAATATGGCAAGTTACGTTGAATTTCAAAAAGCACTTGAATTAAACGTGCTTTTGAATCGTGATATGCCTTTGCCGATAACTTTTGGCGAGAACGGAAAGTCTGAGGAGATCAATTCGCGTGAACAAGTGCTGGACAAAGTTCTCAATTCCGCGAAAAAGGATTTGACGATTCAGCGTTATAAAGGTTTGGGAGAAATGAACCCCGAACAGCTTTGGGAAACCACGATGGATCCCGAAAAACGGACGTTGCTGCAAGTCAATATCGAAGATGCCATCGAAACCGACCAAATCTTTACCGTTCTCATGGGCGATCAGGTTGAGCCGCGCCGTAAATTCATTGAAGACAATGCTTTAGACGTGAAGAATTTGGACGTTTAATTTTTTATGGATGCAGTTTTAGACATAAAAAACACTGTAACCAACCTGCCGTGCGAGAAAATAATCTTGCACGGTATTGGTTGGCATACTTACGAAAGTTTGTTGGCTGACAACGCCGATAACCCCGCCGTGCGTTTGTTTTATGATGACGGAAATCTCGAAATAATGACCGAATCGTTTAAGCACGGAAAATATGCTCAGGCAATTAGTGAAATAATTGGCGTTATTGCCGAAGTTTTAGAAATAGATTTTATCGGAG
>CALMKY010000126.1 GCA_937867195.1 uncultured Saprospiraceae bacterium
GGACGTGCAGCATTGACCCTGGCCCCGAGTGAACCGAACCATTTACTTGCGATCATTGAAGCAGAGACGACGGGACTTTATATCTCCAATGACAGTGGAGAATCATGGAAAAAGCAGAGTGTGACCTTCAATGTAATCTCGAGACCATTTTATTTCTCTACACTTGTCATCGATCCTAAAGATAGTAAGCGGGTCTATCGCCCGGCTTATTCATTTAGTTACAGTGATGATGGTGGATACAGTTTTGCAGATGGTGGTGCCTCCGGTAGTGGCAGTATCTTTGGCTTGCATCCTGATATGCATGCTTTATGGATTAATCCGCAATACACTAATCAAATGTATCTGGGCACCGACGGTGGTGTGTATATGAGTACGGATCGGGGAGCATCCTGGTTGCCACTGGCTTCCTTACCCGTTTCACAATTTTATCATGTGTCATACGATATGAATGAGCCGTATAACGTGTATGGAGGATTACAAGATAATGGCACCTGGGTCGCACCCAGTAAAGCCCCGTTTGGTGTGAAAAACAGCGACTGGAAATTCATATACGGTGGTGATGGGTTCTGGGCACAAGCTGATCTTATAAACCCTGAATATGCTTATGCAGAAGCTCAGGGAGGTGAAATCGGCAGAGTCAATCTTAAAGATGGAACTACGGTTACCATCAAACCACAGCAGAGTGCAGGGGAAGAGAAACTAAGATTCAATTGGAATTCCCCGATTGCAATCGGAGCAAAAAATAAAAACAATCTTTATATAGGATCGCAATATTTATTTAAATCCACCACCAAAGGAAATAATTGGACCAGGATTTCTCCTGATTTGACAACCAATGATAAAAAGAAGCAACAACAGGAAAATTCCGGTGGACTGAGTGCTGATAATACGAGTGCAGAAAACCATTGCACTATTTTTACTATTGCTGAATCGCCAATAGATGAAAACACCATCTGGATCGGTACCGATGATGGCAATCTGCAATATACCGCCGATGCAGGTAAGACCTGGAACAATGTAAGTGCCAATTATGCCAAAGCCGGTGTACCTGCCCAAACCTGGGTAAGCAGCATAGAACCATCGCGCTACGACATCAATACCGTGTATGCTACCCTCGAAAATCATATGTACGGCGATCGAAACACCTATCTGATCAAATCCACAGATAAAGGCAAAACATGGACTCGAATCATGAGTGATGAGTTCAGTGGGTATGCACAAAAAATCAGGGAAGACATCGTCAATAAAAATTTATTGTTTCTTGGTACGGAGCACGGTTTATTTACTTCCCTGGACGGTGGTGTCAAATGGATCAGAATGAAAAATAACATTCCATGGAGAGTGATGGTGCGGGATATACAAATCCATCCTAAGACCAATGATCTAATTATCGCTACCCATGGACGCGGGATACTCATCGTGGACGACATCACCGCGATGCGAAATATGACCAATGATATCGTTAGTAAAGATGTATTTGTATTTGAAGGGAAGCCCGTATCACTCACCATGGGCAAAATGCAAACGAATGGAACTGCAACAGATGGTTGGGCTGCGGGCAATCCATCCCAACAAGCGCCTATCAAATATTATTTTAAAAACAGGCTCAATGTAGGGGATGTGCGCGTTGAGATTACAGATGCTGCCGGTAAATTGATTCAATCCATGCCGGGAACAAAACGCAAAGGCCTTAATGTAGTATATTGGAATATGCGCAGCACCCCTCCGAAAGTAGCCGGTGGTGGATCCAAAATCGATCAATCAGGTTTCGTAGCACCGCTTGTAATGCCTGGTGATTATAATGTAAAAATCAAGGTAGGTGATCAATCGTATACAAGTAAAGTCAAATTAGAAGCTCCTCTTGATCCTTCGTTTACTATGGAAGATCGCAAAGCACAATACGAGGCCGCTAATAAAGTATTTGCCATGCACGAGGATTTATATAATCTTACGGAAAACATTTCCAAGCAACAAAAAATGCTGCAGGCTCCCATGGAAAAAATAAAAGACACGACGAATAAAAAAGTCGTGAAGCAATACATTGATAGCCTGGAATCTTTGCGTGCTTCGCTATTACCTACTAAAAATGCTTCGCCCTTTGCAGATGAAAAAAGATTACGTGAAGATATCAGTGATGTTTACCTGGCCATCACCGGTCAGGAATCAAAACCAAGCAATCTGCAGATGAACCGGATCTCAGGCCTGGTCACTGAATTGAAAAAATCTACTGATAAACTGGCTACCGTAAATTCTATGTTTGCAGAAAAAGTGAAATTGATTTTCGTTAAAGAAGGAATACAGATCGATAAACCGTAGTTTGTTGATGAAGTGGTTAAGCGGAAACCTGTGGAAGTGATTGGGTCTCGTAGGATTTAATCTTTTAACCGTTGATTTTACAAATATTAATTTAAAGCCTATTCATATTGAAGATGAATGGGCTTTAATATTTTGGCGAATTTCGAACGCTTCTTGATTTTGTTTCGTTGAGTTCCGAGTAAAAGACTCGTTTTGGGTCGATACAGAATTTATTAATTCAATTTTTTCACTTGGCTTCTTACATTTATGAATGAAACTGTACAAACTAAGTGGAGCGATCACGGGAGCCGCTTTCTTAATGGCTACTTCGGCGATCGGTCCGGGATTTATAAATAACACCGTTTTATTTACCGGCAAACTCGGCGCAAGTTTTGGATTTGTCATACTGGTTTCTATAATATTGGATATTATTGCCCAAATGAATATATGGCGGATTGTTTCTTTAAATGGCAAACATGCTCAGGACATCGTCGCCGACACAAGTCCTATTGCGTCGATTGTATTAATCCTTTTAGTATCGATCGGTGGCTTCCTGTTTAATATAGGGAATATAGCAGGTGCGGCATTGGGATTACAGGTATTTACCGGTTGTAATTTATCAGCCGGTGCTTTATTTAGTATGGCCATTGCCGTCATCTTATTTATGTATAAAAATATCGGTGTCGCCATGGATGCGATGACGAAACCATTAGGAATGTTGATGATCGCTTTGACTTTATATGTCTGCTTTTATTCTAAACCTGATCTTAAAGCAGCATTTACTAAAACCATATTTCCCAATCATATAGACGCTATGTCCATCGTCACCATCGTGGGTGGCACTGTTGGTGGATACATAAGTTTTGCCGGAGCGCATCGATTATTGGAATCCGGTATCATGGGTTCAGGCCAAACTAAAAAAGTAACCCGGGGCGCGGTATCCGGTATTCTCATTGCATCTATTATGAGATATATATTATTCCTTGCAGCCTTTGGAATCGTTTCATCGGGCATCGTATTGTCTCAGAACAATCCGGCTCAGACTGTGTTCTACTCGGCTGCCGGAAATATCGGCAATAAATTATTCGGTATCGTTTTGTGGAGCGCTGCCATCACATCCGTCGTAGGATCCGCTTATACTTCGATCAGTTTCTTACAAACTTTGCATCGTTCTATAAAATCAAATAACCATGGAGTAATTATTGGATTCATCATCCTTTCCACTTTGGTATTTCTTTATTTTGGCAACCCGGTTTCGCTACTAAAAAAAGCAGGAATTTTCAATGGTATGATCTTGCCTTTGGCGATGTCTATTCTATTGTATTCTGTTCATAAAAGCCAATACCCGACCTGGTTAAAGGTGGGTGGCTGGTTATTGGTTGCGGCTATGACGTGGTTAAGCATCATCAGTATGGAAAGTTTAATCAGTTAATTTCTTTACTGATTAACATTCCCATGCCGTTGATTTCCAAAAAATCATTTGGATTCGGTTTGCAATAGAGCATTTTTAAAGATGAGTTAAGTACCAATCGTTTCATCAAACCTGGAATATTCGAAAATAATATACTCCATGGCGATCTCGGGGAACTTCAATTTCTAATGTACCTGATTTTGATTTTACGGTCTTGCGGCTTTTGCCATTACGACTATTATCAAACTGCACACTTTCCGGAGCGT
>CALMKY010000127.1 GCA_937867195.1 uncultured Saprospiraceae bacterium
CCAATATGACATTCAATTCTTTACCAGAAATTGATTTGAAGATGGGTAATGCTAACACGGAAATACCTACGGCAAACGGCAAAGCAACAAAAGCGGTCACCATGGCTTCTCCCAAATATTGGATTGCCAAGGCGCTTCTGCTGGCACCCATGACTTTCTTAACACCTACTTCTTTCATTCGTCTGGATGCCCTGGCGGTAGAAAGATTCATAAAATTAATACAGGCAATCAATAAGATAAACAGGGCAATCAATGAAAACAACTTTACATATTCTATTCTTCCACCACTTGGTTTGCCATTCACATAATTACCGTATAAATAGCGATCGGAATACTTTTGTATAAAAATTTCACCTTCGTATTTCTCATATTCCTTGTTCAGCGCCCCGATTTTTGCCTTGGTATAATTTTGTATTTTATGGTTAAATGCAGGGATATTCGTATCGGGCTTGAGTAAAAGAAAAGTGGAGACCATATTACTTCCCCAATAAGTAATATCACCTATGCCACGTGCTTTTTTCTGAGCATACAAATCAAATGACAATATCACATCAAACTGGTCAGAAGCATTTTCAGGCGGAGCTTTGAACACCCCTTGAATGGTGTACACGTTTGAAAAATCATCTCCTCCTCCTTGTAAATCCAGTTTAACAGTTTTGCCGACTACATTAATTTCATTGAATAGTTTTTTTGCTGTGATATCAGACAAAACGATACCAGTAATACCAGATGATGCATTTAAACCTTTACCCGATAACATGGGATATGAAAAAAGTTCGATATATCCATTGCTTGCAAATACAGGATTAACTCTTATTTGTTTATCGACCAGACTAAGAATACCCAATTCCATATTTTTCTTTATGCATACGGCTGTCTCCACCTCTTGAAAATCCTTGGCCATCGATGTGGCTAACAAACCCTGAGTGTTCTCACCGATTCTTATGGCACCTGACCCATCCGACTGTCGTTTTAATACCTGGTAGAGTTGTGCATCGTGCTTACTGAATTTGTCAACATGTAATTCATCATATACCCATAAATAGATGAGAAATACGCATGCAAGTCCGGTCGACAAGCCCAGAATATTTAAAAAGGAAAATTCTTTGTCTTTGATAAGATTTCTCCAAGCTATTTTGAAATAATTCGCTATCATATTTGATAATCTTTAATGACGTAATTGTTTCAATTATATTGCCATTAATTTATATTGCTGATAATCAAATACTTGAAAAAATTGATTTTTCAAAGACCGTACGATTTTGATACAACTGACCACTTTTTTGAACTGCAACAGATTCTATACCCGGTATCCATTATAGAGTGGGATCATTTTGAGAAAGTATGGAATGCCTGATTTAAATTGTCCGAAGGGTAATTAATCCATCAAGATCCACCTCAATCCTATATTCATTTTATTCCTAAATAAAGGCTGATAATAATTTTCGTAATATAATTTTGATGCAGTTGATAGATAATACTCCAGGCCTTCCATTTTAAAATAACCTCTGAAATTGGCTAACTGGAAATTGAAAAAGAAATCAACGCTTGGGTGTAAAGCAACGGATCGATCGGCAGGTTGAGTATAATACTCGCCCAGGAGCGGGAAATAACTCAATGTTTTAAAGGATGGCAATAGCCGACTATCCAATCCCATTTGCAAAAACATATTATGATGAAACCAATGGCTCTGATAGTAGATCTGGTTTTGTGTATACCAGGAAGGCAATCTCAAAATGTCATTCTTGCTGTTGTATTGCAGTATAAATCGATGTGCACTATGGAACTTTCCAAAGGATAAGGCTTTATCAGCATACAGACTCGTTACACTGATCGTTGACTTATCCTGAGCCGGTAGACGAGTGGCATCCAGATACAGATAATTATTCAGGATGGATTGATCCAATCCAATCTTAAATCTGGCAATTGCAATATAGAGCGATCCACCAATTTGATTCACTGTAGGCTTGCTGAAATCATAATGATAGATTTTTTTGCCATAGCTGTACAGGTCTTTAAAATTTACCGGCACCGGATTGCGTTGCAAAACGGCGTGACCTTCTAATTCACCGAGTCGGTCGCTAATTATATGAAGGCTACCAAAAATATCGTATTCGCCCAGATTAGACAATAAACCCCATTGACCTTTTCCATCTAAATAGGCATTCTTACCAAAGTTTTGACGATATCGACCGATCAAGGATGCCAGATTGTACTTATCAGAAAAATTAAACTGTGTAATTTTATAATATTCCTGTTTGAGGCCCACCATCAGATCGCTTCCATTCTTGAGGCGGCCATCGATCATAAATTCATTGGTAAATCCACTGGATTGAATGTGAACACTGACAGTATCTTTTGTAAAATATTTGCTGTAATACCGTATTGACAAAGAATCACCGGCGATATCAAAATATTTATTCAACCGATTGTCCAGAGAAAATCGATGGGTAAAAGCCACTGTATTTTGTTTGAGATGAAGATTAAAACCATTTTGGATACTGAATGATTTTTCGTTTTGTTGTGATTTAGCTAATTGCGGGGATAAAGAACCATGAATCAGCGTGGGTAAATTCGTAGGCTGATTTCTATAATTGATATTACCATCAATCGTAAATAAAGAATCTGCTGCAGGCAGCCCACCATTGTCCTGCTGGCGCATATCATTAAACATATAATTAATTAACAGATCGTAATTCCCTTTGGGTGAATGATACCATATATTAAAAGCACCATTTCGGTTTTTTACGATTTGATGAGTATAGGTGCCTGTATAATTCATCGATCTGTATTGCAAATTAAGGTGGATGCCGTTTTCAAAAGTCTTGCTGGCACGCGATTCAATCATGACATCTTGCTGCTTGAAATTGGTCTGATTTAATTTTAAAACAGAATAAGCCCGTTTTGAATCATAGAGCTCCAGGTCTGCATACCGCCATTTATATAAGTCCCATACATGAGATCCCATATCCAATCCTTGCTTGTACCCCGGTTTGTAAACAGCATTCCGGTACGATGCCCCATAATTTCCGTTGGTCAGTGTCGGATAGGTCTGAGAACGGATATCATCGAACTGATGTCCGTTTTCTCCTAATCCTGTATCTTTTAAAAATCGATACTCTTTTAATTTAAAAGGAGAATATATACGGATCGTATCGGGTGGTAATTCTTTTAATTCTTCCTGTTCTGTCGAATCCACTTCATCCGCACGCTGGACTCTAGAACCAGGGAATCCGGATGGCGGATATCCAGGGCTTTGAGCAATAGCATGTGATGTCATCATCGTGACCAATGACAAAAAATAAATGATCTTGCTCAAATACCTCAATGGAACGGGTTGAATTTATTTTTCTTCCTGAGCGAAAAACGCAGGACTGATGCCCATGCTGGAGAACCCTCCGTCATGGAACAGATTTTGCATCGTCACCATGCGGGTAAGATCGGAAAACATGGTTACACAATAATTAGCACAATCCAGGGCTGATGCATTGCCCAAGGGGGACATTTTCTCAGCATAATCAAAAAACTCTTTAAATCCTTTAACCCCACTCCCTGCCGTTGTCCAGGTTGGTGATTGCGATATGGTATTCACTCTGATTTTCTTATGTACGCCGAGATGATAACCAAAAGATCTTCCGATGGATTCTAATAATGCTTTTGCATCTGCCATTTCATTATAATCGGGAAATACTCTTTGAGCAGCGATGTAGGTAAGTCCCAGGACAGATCCCCAATCCGCTATGGCATCGAGCTTGAGCGCGATGCTCATCATGCGGTGAAACGAGATAGCCGAAATATCCATGGTCTTCAGCATCCATTCGTAATTCAGATCAGTATAGCTTTTACCTTTTCGTACATTGATAGACATACCGATTGAATGCAAAACAAAATCAACCGGGCCCCCCAGGGTTTCTACCGATGTTTGAAAAAGATTGGAGAGATCTTCACTTGAAGTGGCATCTGCCGGAATAACCTTGGCATTAACTTTTTCGGCAAGTTCATTGATTTTGCCGAAGCGCATAGCTACCGGGGCATTGGTCAAGGTGATTTGAGCGCCTTCTTCACAGACCCGTTCTGCAACTTTCCACGCGATGGATTGCTCATCCAGGGCACCAAAAATGATTCCTTTTTTCCCTTTAAGTAAATTGGTCATGGTATATGATTTTATTTTTCTGTTTATTTATTTTATAATTTTTTAGTTCAAGTTTGTTTTACTTACTTGAGTACCCGGGGCGGGACTTGAACTTAATTTCAGCTGAGATGCTATAACAAAAAAAGCCTCAAATAATGTTATTAAACTTTTTACGTTCACCCCTGACCCCTGAAGTGGAACCAAAAGATTGATATTTAATGTAAAGTTTGTTTTTCTAACCACTATTTGAACAAACATTGATATCCGGATTGCATTTAATGAAGATCTCATAGAGTGAAGTTCCCCTTTAGGGGTCAGGGGTAAAAGAACACTATTTATTACGTAGATTCCCATCCTATTAATTTTCAGCACCAATCAATTCCTTTGCGTTCTTCATGGCTGCGGCACTTGGGGGATTGCTGCTCAGCATGGTGGCAATTGAATGGATTCGTTCGTTTTTGTTTAATTTTTTTACTCTTGCGATGGTTCGGTCGGAAGTATCGTCTTTATAAACAAAATAATGAATATCACCTTTACTTGCTATTTGGGGTGAATGGGTAATGCATATCACCTGATGTTTGAGAGCAAGATCTTTAAGTAGTTGTCCCATTTTGAGAGCTACATCCCCGGAGATCCCGATATCGATCTCATCAAATATCAGGGTAGGCAATGGTATTGCCTGCGCTACCAGTGATTTTGTAACGAGATTAAATCGGGCCAACTCTCCTCCGGAGGCCATTTGCCTGATCGGCAGGAATGAGCTTCCTTTATTGGTAGCGATCAGGAATTCCATTTCATCAAATCCGGTCTGGTTCAATTCATCGAGTTTGTTCAAGTTGATTTTGACTTTGGTCTGCTCCATACTCATTAATTGCAGAAGGGAATGAATCCGGTCAATAAATCCCGGTATGACTTTTAAGCGGGCCTCATGTAAGCTGTCTGCCAGAACGAATAAATCTTTTTCCTGTAATGAGATTTCCTTTTCCAGGGATGCTATTTTGATTTCCAGATCATCGCCCGATTTTAGTTTGGATGCAAAATCGTCCTTCAATAAAATTAATTCATCGCCGTGTTTTTTTCGGTGTTTCTGTATCAATCGATAGATTTGATTTAAGCGTTCATCCAGAATAACCAACTTTTTTGGATTTGATTCTATGCTATCCTCGAGGGCAGAAACTTCATTGGCGATATCTTCCAGTTCGATGATTACTGAATTCAGTCTTTGTGATAACGATTTAATACCGGAATGAAATGACTCCAGGTGTTGGAACTTTTTCTCTACATCATGTAACGTGCTGATCAGGGACCGGTCTGATTCGATTACAACGTTATTAAATTCACCGGTAACTTCTTTGATTTCAGATGCATGGGCTAATTCTTTTTGTTCAGATTCGAGTACATCCTGTTCGCCGGGGGATAGATTTAATTCATCGAGTTCTTTGTATTGAAAATCAATAAAGGCAGCTTCTTGTCTTTCACGTTCCAGCCGCTCTTTCCAGTCATTGAGTTGTTTTTGATCCGCTATGTATTTTTTATACGATGATTGATATTCTTTGAGAGTAGATTTATTGCCGGCAATCGCATCAATCATTCTTAACTGAGTGGATACATGATAAATATCAAGGGTGTCAAATTGCTGGTGGATATCGATGAGGGCATGACTAATCGTTAGCAAGATATCCAATGTAACCGGCGTGTCATTGATAAAAGCGCGGGACTTTCCCTGGGGAGAAATCTCTCTTCTCAAAATAAGATCCCTGTCAAAATCCAATTCATGCATTTCAAAAAATGATTTCAAATCATCGTTTTCGAGTGAAAATTCAGCTTCGACGATGCATTTTTTGTCCTGATCACCCAACGCTTTCAGATCGGCTCTCTGACCCAACACTAAATTAAGTGCACCCAGTAAAATTGATTTTCCCGCACCGGTTTCTCCCGTAATGACGATCAACTGCGGTAAAAATTCAATTTCCACATCTTCGATGATGGCATAATTATTTATTCTGAGTTTATTGATCAAACGAACAAAGTTTTATTGGTTGTCATAGAAGATTGCAAAGATAAACCGAATACGCCAAACCTATTTGCTGGACCCGGGTTATCGAAAGTGT
>CALMKY010000128.1 GCA_937867195.1 uncultured Saprospiraceae bacterium
TATGAGGATCAAAATAACCTGTAATGGAAGTTAGGTATTCTTCAAACAATACTTTCTCTTCTGCTTTTTTGATTCTGGAGAAATAATCATCGTAGGTCTCTTTCACTTTAGCGGTAACTTCGGCTACCAGCTCACCGGTTGATTTTTTTTGTTTTGGATCCGTGATTTTGTCCTGCATATCCAGTTTCTCTGCAAGGCGGTTTTCGATTTCGTAGTTGATCAGTTTGATCCAATTATTTTTTAGTTCCGCATCGGATTTTGGATAATCTATTTTATCAGGATTAAGCTCGATGGTTTGATTCATTTTAGGATCATACTTTCTCGAAATGGCGTCTTTATAATAATCTTCAACTTTAGGCAACTGTTCACTGAATAATTTAATACTCAATTTAAAAAAATCAAGATTAGAGGCCAGGGTCTGATCATCGATGCTCTTTTCATATACTTTGAGCTTGGCGATGTCGCTTTGAGTCAAAAATCTTTTTGAACCGTCTAATTCCTTTAAATAGGATTTGTAGACTGCAAGGGAAAAATTATCATCGATTTGCTGAGGCCTGAAATGAGTTTGTTTAAGGATTTCCATGACCGTATGAAGGATGACAGATTCTTTATTGTCATCACCTCCTGTCTTGATCTTATGCTTATTGAATGTAAATAAGTACATGATCGATACAATACCGAAAGCTAAAAATGAACCACGCATAAGCCACTTGATTAAATTATTCATTGTTATTAACCGCTAAAATCAGATAATAATTTGACTAAATATGTTTAGGTTTTATTAAAATTATATGGCAAGTTAGGGTTTTTAATCCTATGCCGGGTGCTAGGGCATTTGTACATCCATCCTTCTTAATTTTTGTTGTGATCGATACGATCTTTCTTTCTTGTGTTTCACCTTATAAATTTCAACTCCTGGATGGATCGACTTTTGTAAAAGCTAAGTATAACCCGTCCAATGGTCCTTAGACGGGATCCGATATGAATTCTTTGAATAGGACAAAATGGATTAAACGTCATCAATAGATCGGCACATAGACTATACACTTCTCCTTGAAATAATCTTCAGGGACCTTATCATGAATCTTAAAAATTTCATGGGCCCGGGTCGCCAATGGTTTGGATTCGTGCTTCAATGGAAACCCTTTGAATGCAATCAATCCATTGGGTCGTGGGTTGGAATTTTTCTTTTTTATATGTTTTTGCGTGAGTTTAATCAGGTCCGGTAATTCTGTGACGGCTCTTGCGGTCACATAGTCATAGCTCGAATCCATTTCTTCAATGCGGATATGCTCGGCCCTTGCATTAGTAAGTTCTAAATGCCGGATGGCTTCATTGACAACCATAATTTTTTTTCCTGTGCCATCGATCAGATGAAACTTTATTTCGGGATAAAAAATGGCCAAAGGTATTCCAGGAAAGCCACCTCCGGTACCCAAATCCAGGATTTCTGTCCCGGATTTAAAATTCATAAACTTGGTCAAACTCAAGCTGTGAATGACATGATGCAATATAAATGAATCCATGTCTTTTCGTGATATCAGATTGATTTTTTCATTCCAGTCGCGATAAAACGATTCCAAGGAAGAAAGTTTTTCTAAACGATCTTCTTCCAATGAAGGAAAGTGCTTTTGAAGTAACGGATGGATCAAGGATGTAAATTAAAAGTCCGAATTTAACGAGCCATATTCCATGATACAATGATCAGCCAATCTGATGATAAACTTTAAGCCATGCATCGGCCATTACACGAGCACCTGCGAGCGAAGGATGAACCCCATCAGGACACCAATACGCGGCACCTCCCTTAGCTAATACAGCATCCAGTGCTGTTTGAAAAGGTACCCAATAGGTATTAAATTCACTGGCTAGTTTTTTAGCGGATGCCTGGTATTCCGGGAATACGCTGTTCCATTTAGGATCGTTGAATGCGGATCCTCCTTTAACCACGAATGGTTCACAAATGATAATTTTAACATTGGGTAATGCATCCTTTGTACGTCTCAATAAATTGCGAAAATCGGTCTCATACGTTTCCACCGTGCCATTATATCCACCCGTCAACGTATGCCAGAAATCATTGACACCTATTAATATACTTAAGACATCAGGTTTTAGCAAAACAGCATCGTCGTCCCATCGGGAAGCAAGCTGGAATACTTTATGACCTGAAATACCACGATTGTAAATGCGAAGGTGCCGTTCAGGATACATACCCAGGATATTAGAGGCCGCCATATGAACATAACCGGTGCCCATACCCTGAGCCTGGTTAGGATAATAAGCAGCTTTGTCGCGGCCCGCGTCGGTAATGGAGTCTCCTTGAAATAAAACCGTCGTCTTGTCATCATCGATATTATGTATGAATGAAGTCATAGGTAAAGCAATCGTGCTCATGAGTCCAGTTTTGAGAAAAGTCCGTTTATCCATATGGCGAAAATACAATCCTAAGATTAATTAGACAGATTTTTCATAATTAATTGATTTTCAAAATTAAAATTTGGTGCAGCCAATTAAAAAAATCTTTTGGAAATGACGATTTCATGCTATTCCTTGTGAAGGTTCAAATGGTAACTTGTTATTTTTGTCGCAACCAAATTATATTATTTAAATGAATTTTAACAAATATGTCCTACCATATGCACCCGGTAGCTTATATTCTAAGAAAGTAGCTTACTTTTCGATGGAGTTTGCAATCCACCAGTCACTGAAAATTTACAGTGGTGGATTGGGTTTCCTTGCCGGTTCTCATATGCGGAGTGCATACGAGCTTAAGCAGAATCTCATAGGCATTGGAATTCTTTGGAAATACGGGTATTACGATCAAGCGCGTAACCAGGATGGTACCCTGCAACCTGTCTGGTATGAAAAAAACTATTATTTTCTGGAAGATACCGGTATTAAATTTAAAATTTTGATCCATAATTCACCCGTTTGGGTTAAAGCTTTATACTTACCTCCCTACACGTTCAAGACTGCTCCTGTTTTTTTCCTTACCACGGACCTTCCTGAAAACGATTATGTATCGCAGACTATTTGCCATCGATTGTACGATGCAAATCAAGCCACTAAGATTGCACAGTTTATTTTATTGGGAATCGGAGGGGCCACGCTTTTGGATGAATTACAGTTTAACCCGGATTTTTATCATCTCAACGAAGCTCATGGTGCCAGCAGCATCTTCCATTTATATAATAAATTTGGATCCAAAGAAGCTGTAAAGGAAAAACTCATTTTTACGACGCATACACCTGAAGAAGCAGGAAATGAAAAGCACGATATCTATTTATGTGAACAAATGGGATATTTTGAAGGATTGCCGATAGAAAAAGTAAGAGAGCTTACGAATATCACCGATGACCAGTTTAATCATTCTTTAGTCGCATTGCGATTTGCCAGAAGAGCCAATGGTGTAAGCCAATTGCATGGTGAGGTGAGTCGTAAAATGTGGTCTCATTACAAAGGTATGCCTGAAATCAAAGCAATTACCAATGCTCAAAACTACAATTACTGGGCCGATAAGAAACTATACGATGCCATGGAAAAGGAAGAGCACGGCACCTTTGATGAAAGAAAAAGATATCTCCAAAAAAGATCTTTTGAAAATGTAAGTGATCAATGTGGAAAACTATTCGATCCGGACGTGTGTACCATCGTGTGGGCAAGACGATTTGCAGGATACAAAAGGCCCGATATTCTTACCTGGGATATGGCAAAATTCGAAGCTTTATTATCCAATTCTAAATATCCTGTTCAGATCATTTGGGCGGGTAAACCCTATCCTATGGATTATGCAGCCATCAGTACATTTAATAATCTGGTGCAGCTAAGTAAAAAATATAAAAATATTGCCATCCTTACAGGGTATGAACTCAATCTTAGTAAACGGTTAAAGCAAGGTGCTGATATCTGGCTCAATACACCCCGAGTACCGCGTGAAGCATCCGGTACATCCGGCATGACCGCAGCTATGTGTGGTGCTATTAATTTCAGCACGTTTGACGGATGGATCTGCGAGTTTGCCAAGCATGGACAAAATTCATTCATAGTAACGGATCCAGGTTATGACCAGATGAAACAACATGAACAGGATCATTACGATACTGAAAAATTATACGAAATACTTAATAACGAAATTCTACCAACATTCTATGATCAACCAGCCGAATGGAGGAAGATTGCCTACCAGGGTATGAAAGATGTCCGATATCAATTTGAAAGTAAACGGATGGCGGATGAATATTATCGAATCATGTATCAATAATAGTATTCCGGTTTTGATTTCGACTTTAGGTGGATTTGGCCTTTGAATCCCTTCATAGTTGTTGCTACATGCGTGCTTCTGGCTTGACAATTGTAAAAGATTGTCTTTGATGAATCGACACTTTTGCCAGTCAAAAGATTTTTTTAATTTACCATCGAATTAAAAGATCTAAAATGGAAAAGAAAATCTTATTGGGGGAAAAGGACATCCCCACGCATTGGTATAATATTACGGCGAGCATGACCAATAAGCCGTTGCCGCCATTGCATCCCGGTACAAAGCAACCCATCGGGCCTGAAATGCTGGAGCCATTATTCCCTATGGAACTTATCAAACAAGAAGTGACCGGAGAAAAGTATGTGGAGATTCCGGAAGCAGTGCGCGAAGTGTATAAAATTTACCGGCCGACGCCATTGTACAGAGCATATGGCCTGGAAGCATTGCTGGATACTCCGGCTCATATCTATTACAAATATGAAGGTGTCAGTCCAAGTGGATCTCATAAACCCAATACAGCGATTCCACAGGCTTATTACAACAAACAACAGGGTGTTAAACGGATCGTTACCGAGACCGGAGCCGGACAATGGGGTAGTGCCCTCTCATTTGCGTGCCAGATGTTTGGCATCGAATGTGAAGTGTATATGGTAAAAGTAAGTTACAACCAAAAGCCCTATCGCAGAATGGTAATGGAAACTTATGGTGCCAAGGTTTATGCATCACCTACGGATCATACTGAAGCAGGTAAAAAAATACTGGCAGCAGATCCAAATTCACCGGGTAGCCTGGGAATAGCTATCTCAGAAGCCATCGAAAGAGCCGCACCGGACCCTGATACAAAATATGCGCTCGGCAGTGTGCTCAATCATGTATTATTACATCAAACTGTGGTAGGGCAGGAAGCCCTTAAGCAAATGGAGATGGCAGGAGAAATGCCCGATATCGTGGTTGCTCCATTTGGCGGTGGATCAAATTTTGCCGGGCTTTCATTTCCATTCCTCCGGCTCAACCTGGAAGAAGGTAAACACATCCGCGCGATTGCAAGTGAACCCTTATCCTGTCCTAAGCTGACTCGAGGTGTATTTAGTTATGATTTTGGAGATACAGTGGGGATGACTCCGTTATTACCGATGTATACTTTGGGACATGAGTTCGTTCCTGCCTCGATACATGCCGGTGGACTTAGATATCATGGAGCAGGTGTCATTGTTTCTCAATTATTAAAAGATCAACTGATCGAAGCGCGGGCACACGGACAACTGGAATGTTTTGATGCCGGAGTAAAATTTGCTAAAGTTGAAGGTATTATTCCGGCACCCGAAGCCACCCACGCCATTGCCACTGTATTCCAGGAAGCGATTCAAGCAAAAAAGGAAGGTAAGAGAAAGACCATCTTGTTTAATCTATGCGGTCATGGTCACTTTGATATGCAGGCGTATGCAGATTACTTTGCAGGCAAATTGCAGGATCATGTATTAAGTGAAAATGAAATTAAAGAGTTGACCAGTAAATTGACTCCGGTAGCTTAATCAATTTTAATAATATAAAAAAGAGGTGGATTCTGTGTAATTCATCTCTTTTTTATTCAATTTACAATACAATAAATATCAATCCATGTCATTAAAAGTATTCATCACCCGCGATATACCTTCTCTCGGTCCGGATTTACTTCGTCAAAATGGATTCGATGTCACGATTTGGTCTGAGCAAAGACCGATGACTCAGGATGAAGTCATCGATGCAGCAAGGAAGGCAGATATTTTATTAAGCTTAGGTGAGAATAGACTCGATTCATATTTTTTTAGTCAATGCAGTCATCTCAAAATGGTATCTCAGTTTGCTGTAGGCTACGATAATATTAACGTGACAGAAGCAACCCAGTTGGGAATACCGGTTGGTAACACACCCGATGTGTTAGCCGAAGCAACAGCTGATATTGCATTTGGGCTTATGATCGCCGTTTCGAGAAAGTTTATGTTTAATTATAAAAGGATTCTTGATGGCAACTGGGGATATTTTGTACCCAAGGCCAATTTGGGACAAGAACTGAATGGTAAAACATTGGGCATATTTGGACTTGGATCCATCGGTATGGTCATGGCTCAGCGAAGCAGAGGTGCCTACAATATGGATATTATTTATTACAATCGCACCCGCAATACCGATGCGGAACAAAAATTTGGAGCCCGGAGAGTAGAATTTGATGAATTGCTTGCGAAAAGCGATGTCGTCTCCGTACACAGTGTCTTGAGCGATGAGACGCGTGGCAAGTTTGATAAAACCGCATTCAGTAAGATGAAACCCAGTGCTATCTTTATCAATACGGCGAGGGGAGGGGTGCACAATGAACAAGACCTGATCGAAGCTTTGAACAATAAAATCATATGGGGAGCAGGACTTGATGTCACAAATCCTGAACCGATGCACAAAGACAATCCACTTTTATTTATGGAAAATGCATGCGTACTTCCACATATCGGATCCGCAACCGTAGAAGCACGGGATGGTATGTCGAGATTGGCTGCCGAAAATATTATCAGTTATTTTAAAGACGGCACTGTACCTCATTGTGTGAATAAAGAGGTATTGAAGAAAGTAAAAAACTGAAAAGACAGCCGTTTGGAGCCAAATGGAAAATAGTTGCTAGAACCTATGAATAAGGTTGGATGGGTTGATTCATTTATAAAAAATTAATATTCATTTCTTATCTTCCCAATATGAAAAAACTCATTTTATTGTTTGTAGCAATTATTTGTATTGATTTTTCCTACTCACAGCCGAATGGTAAAGTCTACGACAATCTTTCCCTGCCATCAAAGATTCTCAATATGGAGAGAAAATATGCGATGTATTTTCCGCCGGATTATGAGTCTTCTTCAAGATCTTATCCAGTATTGTATCTTTTGCACGGCGGTGGTGATGATCAGACGGGATGGGTACAGTTTGGCGAAGTATTAAATATTGCGGATAAAGCCATTCGGGAAGGTACTGCGACTCCGATGGTCATCGTGATGCCGGATGCGAATACAACCCAACGGGGATATAGCAATAACGCGACCGGTACATGGTTGTATGAGGATTATTTTTTTAAAGAATTTGTACCTTTTATCGAAAAAAAATACCGGATTAAAGGTGAAAAAAGATATCGTGCGATCGCAGGATTATCGATGGGAGGTGATGGATCTTTTACCTATGCACTGCATCATCCGGAAATGTTTTCATCAGCATGTCCTTTGAGCGCCGGTACAGGACCATTGACCATGGATATTGCAAGGACCAACGTGCGAAGAGTCGACAGTACAGCAACTGATACGCAAATCGAGGCTTTTTACAATCGTCAAAGTGTTCCGGTATTGATCAATAACATTCCCGATACTTTAAAGAAGGCAGTACGCTGGTACATCGATTGTGGCGATGATGATTTTTTATATGAAGGAAATTCATTAGTACACATTGCCATGCGTAAAAAGGAAATTCCTCATGAATTTCGTACCCGGGATGGTGGTCATACCTGGACTTATTGGAGGAGTGCCTTGCCCACGGTCTTGGAGTTTGTGAGTCAGGCTTTTCATCAGTATTAGAAATCCTTATCTTTGAAAATTAATGAATACAATTCTATCTATTCCCAAGTCATTAATCCATGAAGAAATCAATGGAAAACCCATTTATAAAAAGGGATATAAAGATTTTTTATTGGGTCTGAAAAAAATAGAAGAAATTAATATGGGATCAAGTAAACTTCAAGCCGCAATACTTTCTATACTGCAAGAATTTTTGGTTTTAAAAGGTATAGCATCTAAATATCGGATTCTCAATTCTGAAGTCGGATTACACCTTGCAACCGGAACTAATTTTTCTTCTGACTTTGCTATTTACCTGAAGTCAACACTAGATCTGAATAAAGACCCATTTAATTATAGCGACATTCCACCTGAAATTGCTTTGGAAGTCGACCTGGATATTGAAATAGAGAACCAATCACCCTATAACAAATATGTAACTATCAAGACGGAAAGGTTACTGGAATGGGGAGTCAAAAAAGTCATCTGGGTATTCACGTCTAATCAACAAATTTTAATTGCTGATAATCTTAAGCGATGGGAATACATCTCATGGGATGTGCCGTTTGAGGTCGTTGATGCTGTTATGGTCAATCTGCAGGAGTTGATGTTAGAGAATGGATATCAGATCCCACCTATGGAGATGTAAATTCAAATAAGTCTGTTTCTTGCAAGATAAAGGTGCATGACAAGTTGCTTTAAAAAAAATATAGCTTTTGAGAAGTTGTACTTCCACAACGCGAATTATAACTAAAAAGTGGCAGTTCAACTGCTCACAAGCAATTTTCTAAATAAGTTACTTGTGTCCCAAGATAACACACACAGGATGTTAATTCCTCTTTTCTTACCTTTGCTCCATGACTACTTCAAGTGTTATATATCAGGGTTCCTTTCATACGGAGGCAACCCATACCAGGTCAGGAAATGCTATCTCAACCGATGCTCCTGTCGATAATCATGGGAAGGGCGAAGCGTTTTCTCCCACCGATTTATTGGCGACCTCCTTGGCAAGCTGTGCATTGACGACCATCGCATTGCAAGGGAATAAAAAGGGAATTAATATAGACGGTGCATCTGCGGAAGTTGTAAAACATATGGCTTCTGATCCACGCAGGGTTAGCCAGATTGATATCATCTTCAAAATGCCTCCCAATCATTTTACCGATGAAGAAAAAACATTCATTCGGCATGTCATCGATACTTGCCCTGTAGCAAAAAGTCTACATCCCGATCTTGTACAATCTGTGGAGGTGAGATGGTAGAGAAGCATCCTAAGATCAGACTTCATTTCGATCAAAAAAAGATTGATGGAGAGATCCACTTGGATGGATCAAAAAGCATCAGCAACCGGGCACTGATCATCAAAGCATTGGCTGGGCAGGCTGAAATCCAACTGGACCATCTTTCTACTTCGAAAGATACCAAGCTCATGAGTACCTTGCTGGATCATCGTGAATCAATATTGGATGCCGGAGCAGCCGGTACGACGTATCGTTTTTTAACTGCATTCTTATCCATCCAAAATAAAGAAGTGATCCTTACCGGCTCTGACAGGATGAAGCAACGCCCCATAGGTGAACTTGCCAATACGCTCAATGAACTCGGTGCCAGGATTGAATACATGGACAAAGAAGGATATCCGCCACTTAGATTTCATCCCGTAGATCTCAACTCATTTAAAAGAAAAATATCCATTAAGTCAACCATCAGCAGTCAATATATTTCAGCGTTATTGATGATTGCACCGTCTTTGCCTAATGGATTGGAGCTAACTATGATAGGCGAAGTCATATCAAGACCCTATATCGAAATGACGTTGGCTATGATGGAACATTTTGGTGTGAAACATACGTGGACCGATGATACGATTACCATCGAACCTCAGGCGTATCAAAGCGGATCACTCTATGTCGAAGGTGATTGGTCAGCTGCATCATATTATTATTCTTTAGCTGCTCTTTCTGATGAAGCACAGATCAGGCTTTACGGAATTACTCGTAATAGTTTACAAGGTGATAGTGCCATAGCCGATATCGGAGCATTATTTAATCTTAAAACTACCTATCACGATGACCATGTAGAGATTAAAAAAATATATAAACCCTTGCCCGCCTCGATCGAATGGGATTTCATTCGATGTCCTGATCTTGCACAGACAGTCATAGCCATGTGTGCAGCTACCGGTGTCACCGGAGTTTTTACTGGATTGCAAACCTTGCGTATCAAAGAAACAGATCGCATCGCTGCTATGAAAACGGAACTTAAAAAAATCCATGTTCCGTTT
>CALMKY010000129.1 GCA_937867195.1 uncultured Saprospiraceae bacterium
GGTTCTCCACAGGATCCTTCGGAGAATCCCTGCCTGCCCTGTGGGTCTCTCCGCTATTTTGGCTCATCATTGGGGCATTTTTATTTTATGTATTACACCTATGTTTTGAAGAGCTTATTGGACTCTAAATATTATTATGGACATTGTGAAAATTTAGAAATCAGATTGGTGAGACACAATAAAGGTTTGGTAAGAAGTACAAAATCAAGAAGGCCATTTGTAATTATCTATACTGAAACATTTAATACCAGGTCGGAGGCCTACAAGAAAGAAATATTTTTCAAATCTAAAGAGGGTAAGATCTACCTTAAATCAGTTTGTTCTGAGTATCAATGATACTCGTGCGGTTTTAAAGTTGTGATCATTCCCAGGAATGCTTTGTCTCATAGAATCCAAAACATATAAACTGTTGACGGGGTGACTCGTCCCGAGGTTCTCCACAGGATCCTTCGGAGAATCCCTGCCTGCCCTGTGGGTCTCTCCGCTCCCGAAGATTTCATAATCGAAGCCTTTATTATATGACAAATTCCAGTATTTACTCTTTATCTGAATACATCATGTAGTTTCAAATACATTCTGAATTTTCATTTTAAGATAATTTTATCAATCTTTTTCTTTTTTTATCATTCATAACTTCTATTTTCACCTTTCTAATTAGAAAAAATGGCAGAAAATAATACATACGATGCTATCGTCGTTGGATCAGGCATCAGTGGAGGATGGGCAGCTAAAGAGCTCACGGAAAAAGGACTCAAAGTACTAATGCTTGAGCGCGGTCGCAACATCGTGCACATAAAGGATTATCCAAGCGCTACCAAAGAAGCGTGGGACTTTCCACATCGTGGACAGAGAACTCAGCAAATGATACAGGATTATCCAAAACTTAAACGTGATTACCCGCTCAATGAAATCAATTTAGATTTCTGGGCAAATGATAAAGATAGCCCATATACGGAGACCAAGAAATTCGCGTGGTTCAGAGGTTATCATCTAGGTGGCAGATCACTTATGTGGGGTCGTCAATCCTACAGGTGGAACAAAGCAGATTTCGAAGCGAATAAAAAGGATGGTATTGCGACGGATTGGCCGATTCGTTATGAAGATCTGGCTCCCTGGTATACGTATGCAGAAGGATTTGCGGGAATCAGTGGCAGCAAAGAAGGATTAGATGTATTGCCGGATGGTAATTTTTTACCACCCATGGATATGAATTGCGTTGAGAAAGCAGTTGCAGATCGTATTAAATCTCACTATAAAGGAGTTCGGAATATGTTTATCGGACGTACTGCGAATCTTACGGTTCCTCATAAATCAAGAACCAACTGTCAATTCAGAAACAAATGTTGGCTTGGTTGTCCATTTGGTGCATATTTCAGTACTCAATCATCTACATTACCTGCCGCCATGGCTACCGGAAATCTAACCGTAAGACCATGGTCCATTGTAACTAAAGTGGTCTATGACAAAGACAAGAAAAGGGCTACGGGGGTAGAAATACTGGATGCAGAAAGTAATCAGACGTATACTTATAATGCAAAAATCATTTTCCTAAATGCATCTGCTTTTAATAGTACATGGATATTAATGAATAGCGCAACCGAAGTATGGCCAGATGGTTTGGGTAGTAGCAGCGGAGAATTAGGCCATAATGTCATGGATCATCACTTCAGACTTGGTGCCCGTGCACAATTTGATGGCTTTGAAGACAAATATTATTTTGGCCGGCGCGCCAACGGCATCTATATACCCAGGTATCGTAACTGGGCTAATGATAAAAGAGATTACATCAGAGGATTTGGTTATCAGGGATCCGCAAGCCGGGAAGGTTGGTCCAGAGATGTCTCAGAGCTGGGACTGGGAGCAGATTTAAAAAATGCTTTGACCGAACCGGGAAATTGGAATATGGGTATAACCGCCTTTGGTGAAATGCTGCCTTATCATGAAAATAAAATGACACTCAATAAAAACATGAAGGATAAGTGGGGTTTGCCTGTGATCGACTTTGATGTGGAAATTAAAGATAATGAAAAGAAAATGCGTGTCGATATGATGGCAGATGCAAAAGAAATGTTGGAAGCCGCCGGTGGTAAAGATGTTCAAACATATGATGCTGGATACGAGCCAGGAATGGGAATCCACGAAATGGGCACCGCTCGCATGGGCCGGGATCCGAAGACTTCTGTTCTCAATGCCCATAATCAGGTATGGGAAGCTCCAAATGTATTCGTAACCGATGGGGCCTGCATGACTTCAGCAAGTTGCGTGAATCCTTCCTTGACGTATATGGCTTTGACAGCGCGTGCGGCAGATTTCGCAGTAAAAGAACTTAAAAAACAAAATTTATAAATGATTTTGGAATTTGGAATACCGATTTCAGAATGTCCAACTCATAACTACAAACTCTAACTCATAACAGAAAAAATGGATAGAAGAGAATTAATAAAATCAATCAGTATCCTCACCGGTGCGACTTTTATAGGGGGTGAATTATTTTTATCTGGTTGTAAAGCCGGAGAGTCAAAGGCCGGAGGGACTGCAAGTGCCGTGGCTTTGTTTCCTCTCAGTGCAGAAAACATTTCCTTGATTGATGAAATAGGAGAGACCATAATTCCAAAGACGGATTCTCCCGGCGCTAAAGATGCACAGGTAGGGCAATTTATGAATACATACGTTGCTGATTGTTTCGATGCTGATCAGCAAAAAATATTCCTGAATGGTTTGGCTGATATTCAAAAGCAAGCGAATGCTAAATATAAATCAGACTTTGAAAAATTGACTTCTGAACAAAAACTCAGTTTGTTGAATGACCTGGACAAAGCTGCTAGACAGCAATTAGAATCTGCCCATAAATCACAGGCTGCTGATACCAGTGCTGCTAAGAAGCAAGGTCCTATGAGTCCTCCATATTTTACCATGCTGAAACAATTGACATTATTCGGATTTTTTACATCCAAGCCCGGTGCTACAGGAGCTTTGCGTTATGTAGAGATTCCGGGAAAATTTCAAGGGTGTATTGACTATAAGAAAGGTGATAAAGCCTGGGCCACCAGTTGATCATTCTTTATTTCCGCTATGAATAAAATATTATCAGAATACGGAGTTTCTGATGCAACACTTACCCAGGATGAAAAAGCATTCCTTCATCAAAATGGATATCTGAATCTTGGTATATTATTGTCTGATGACCAGGTGAACCAGATCAATAAAAGGTTAGAAGCCATTTCATCAGAAGAAGGAAATAAATCAGGTTCAGAATTATTCGATTCCAAATACATTCGCCACCCCAAAGAAGAAGGTGCAGATCGATTGGCAGATCTGGTAAACAAAGGATCCGTATTTGATGTATTTTATAACCACCCCAGAGTATTGTCCGCTATAAACGAAGTACTCGGTGATTCATTTAAACTTTCGTCTTTAAATTATC
>CALMKY010000130.1 GCA_937867195.1 uncultured Saprospiraceae bacterium
AAATGGCCAAAGGAAGTTTTACTTTCAATACCGATAATTATTATACACTGGCAGACGGGAAGCTATTTATGGGAAAGCAACTGCGCGTAAAAGAGTTTAAAGGCCTGGTACCGCTATTTATTGCATCATATTGTCAAAGCGGGGACGAATACCTGGACGACTATGGCAAACAGGGTATTATGAGCCTTGAAATATTAAATGAATATTTTGGTGAACTTCCATTTACGCAGTATTCGATTTTGTTACGCAAGGCTATACCGCTGGAACCAACTACCGCACCGGCTTTAGGAATGGAACATTTGCAGAGCTCCACTTTTTTAGGTGATACGACAGGATTCAGATTAAAGCCCATGAGCCGGGAGGAGCTGATCAAAACAATTCCCACCTATCTGCATCATATGGGACATGCCTTTTTGCCGTTGCGATGTTATGGTGATGCTTACCGGCCGTATGTAAAAGAAATTCCACCCATTATTCATACTATCTGGTTTAATGAAGGCTTTATGTGGTACATACCTTTTGAAACTCTGAAGTCAGATGAGTGGGAAAAAATATTTTACAGGAATACCTATCAAACAGATCCTCAAATAAAAAAGATGAGTTTAACCGAACTGTCTCAGGAGGCCTCGCTAATGTATGGTGAAGATTTTCGTTTAGGCAGGGCTATCTATTCCAGAGGTGCCAGTATGGCCATCGAAATGAATCGTTATCTGAAAGAAAAAACAGATGGGAAAAAATCAATGCGAGACATTATACGCTATCTCTATCAATGGTCAAAGGAAAATAAAAGACCTTTTACGATGGATGAATTTCCGTTGCTCATCAATAAGGCCTGTGATATTGATTTAACCGAAATCTATAAAAAATGGCAGTTACCGATTGAATAAAATGATATGCTGAACTGATTATGGACTATCTACTGATCAACACTGGAATCATAGCATATAAAACCGTCGTATCTTAAGTCTCATCTTAAAAATACCCCTTTTGGATACTCGACTTCTGTCAGATACAATGCATGGGCAGGCAAACTCAGACTTTTGGGTAAAAGCGTCTGGTAATCCATTGCCTCGATGACATCATCTTTCGTTAACTGACCTAAAGCGACCTGTACGCACATACCGGTAACGAGTCTTACCATACCGCGTAAAAACCGGTTGGCTTGGATCGTAAATTTTAATCTCCTGGCTTCTATCATTTCCCAACGGGCGTACAGTAAATTGACATCGTAATGATCCACCCCGGAATTACTCAGGCAAAATGGAAAGAAAGCTTTGTATTTCAGAAGAAGGTCCGCTGCTTCCTGGAGTGTTTCGATAGGTAAAGAGTCAAAATTTCTTATCCGGTAAGATGATTCATCCATAAAAGGCGATTTATATCCATGTATGAAGTATTCATAAGTTCGTGAGATGGCATCAAATCGGGCATGAAAATTTTCATTCATTAGCAAAACCCGATCAATGGCAATATCACCTGGAAGTATAGCATTGAGATGATAAATCAGATCCTGATTGATTTTCTTTTCACCATGATAATCAAAATGAGCAACATAATATTTTGCATGTACGCCGGTATCCGTCCGGCCACAGCCAATTACTTCAGTTTCGACCCTGAGCAGAGTGGTCAACGCGGATTGCACTACTTCCTGTACAGTCGTTTTATTATGTTGGATCTGCCAACCATGATAATGAGTACCCTTGTAGGATAAGAGGATTGCAAATCGCATACGATTTTATTCAAAATTCTTTGGCTGATGTATCCATCACTTCCAGTACATCCCCTTTTTGCCTTAAAAGAATGATTCCTTTACTGGTGATTGCTTCTTCAATATTTTTTGGGCCAGACATACCATTGTATAGAATGATATCAAACTCATCTTGCAGTTTTCCTTTATGAGCCATTACATTTGCTGCGATTGAATCGTATTGAATGCCCGCGAGTTTCATTTTTTGGCTCAATGAATAATAAAAAAACTCCTCGGTAACATCACCGAGATTAATTCCTATACTGCTTAGAATTTGATTCGTCTTTTTAGATTGTTCTTTGACCTCTCTCAATTGTTTATCTGTTTCCAATTGAGCAATAGCCAATTTTTCCAACAATTCATCTATACGGGTATTCATATCTCAAATTAAATCATATTATTTCATAGGCTTCATGGCCGCAGCATAACGCTTACCTACTTCATCCCAATTGATTACATTCCAGATGGCATTGAGATAATCAGCCCGCTTGTTTTGATACTTCAGATAATATGCATGCTCCCATACATCGATACCGAGCAAAGGCATGCCTTTTAAGTCGGAAGTGGACATCAGTGGATTGTCCTGATTGGGAGTAGATCCAATCGATAATTTTCCTTTAGCATCCGATACCATCCAGGCCCAGCCTGAACCAAATCTACCTGCACCGGCTTTATTCATTTCTGCTTTTACATTTGCCAGATCTTTGAGATCCCGGGTGATGGCAGTTGCCAATTCGCCGGTTGGAGCGGTAGCAGCCTTAGGAGAAAGTGATTTCCAAAACATAGTATGATTGTAATGGCCACCACCATTATTCCGGATGACGGCACTGTACTTGGCCATATCACCGAATAATTGCTCCAGGGTCATTTTGGCTGCAGCAGGATTGGTGGCTAATTCTTTATTGAGATTGGTAACATAAGCACCATGATGTCGGTCGTGATGGATTTCCATGGTCATGGCATCGATGTGTGGCTCGAGTGCATTGAATGCATACTCGAAAGCAGGTAATGTATAGGCATCACCGGGTGCAAACATAGGCTCTACCTTCGGAATCAAGGATGTCGGACTGCCGGCAAATACTTTTGATTTATTTATGATTGAGAATAAACTGAGTGCGCTTACGCTCTTTAGAAATTGTCTTTTTTCCATTGTTTAAAGTTTTAATTTCAAAAGTAAATGAAATTTTATGGAATCAGCTTTATAAATACTGAAATCTACAACATTGTATTCTCCAAAAAACCCTGCTCATTTGGATAATCGGTAGTATAATGCAAACCCCTGCTCTCTTTTCTTAAGGAGGCAGAACGTGTCACCAGGTAACCAATCGAAATCAGATTGCGCAGTTCACATAATTGCGGTGAAAGCACAGAGGTATTGTATAAATCTTCCGTCTCGGTGTATAATAAATGCAATCTATCCATCGCTCTCTTGAGACGGACATTGGAACGTACAATCCCTACGTAACTACTCATGATCTCTTTGAGCTCTTTCCAGGACTGAGTGATCAGGACCATTTCTTTGGGTTCGGTCGTGCCGCTGTCATTCCATTCGGGTAGTCCTTCCCGGTAAGTAACCTGATCAATAGATTGAACGACATCCTCTGCGATCCTTTTACCATACACTAAAGCCTCAAGCAATGAATTGGATGCTAATCGATTGGCACCATGTAATCCGGTGCTGCTGCATTCCCCGGCTGCATACAAATGCCGGATCGAAGATTTACCGGATTGATCTACTTTAACTCCACCACACATATAATGACAAGCCGGCACGACAGGAATCATTTGAGTCATCGGGTCTATTCCAATGCTCATACATTTATTATAGATCGTAGGGAAATGGGCCACAAATGCTTCTTTTTCCAAATGCCTGCAATCAAGATATACAAAATCATCACCCCGCACTTTCATTTCATTATCAATGGCCCTTGCAACAATGTCGCGGGGAGCCAATGATTTGCGCTTGTCGTATTTGTGCATAAACTCTTCGCCGTCTTTGGTCTTTAATATGCCACCGAATCCTCTGACTGCCTCTGAAACCAGGAAGTCAGGATTTTCTCCCTGAGGATTAAATAAAGCCGTCGGATGAAATTGTACAAACTCCATATTTTCTACCCGTCCCTTAGCCCGGTAGACCATGGCGACTCCATCACCAGTTGCTATCTGAGGATTGGTGGTATTGCGATAGATCTGACCTGAGCCACCGGTTGCCAACACCGTAGCCCTCGCTATCCAGGTTTCGATTTGCTTGGTTGCTTTATTTAAAATATACGCTCCATAACAATCAATCTCGGGCGATACCCGCGTGATCGAATACCCTAAATGATGCTGGGTAATCAAATTGATAGCATAATAATTTTCATGAACGGTAATATTGGCATAGGATTTTGCTTTTTCGATTAATGCCCGTTGTATCTCAGCGCCGCTCAAATCTTTATAATGCAATATGCGATTCTCAGAATGGCCTCCTTCACGGCCCAGGTCATAGTCAACATCTGATTTCGTTTTATCAAACCGGGTACCCCAATCAATAATTTCCTGCACCCGGGCGGGCCCTTCCGTGACTACATTATACACTGCTTCTTTATTGCATAGGCCATCCCCTGCATCCAGCGTATCATCAATATGTTTTTCAAAATTATCCTTGCTCTCATCCCAGACCGCAGCAATACCTCCTTGCGCATACCTCGTATTGCTCTCAAACTGCAAGGTTTTACACAATAGAGTTATGCTGAGATCTTTCCTCATCGAAGCAATCTGGATGGCCGTGGATAAACCAGCCACACCAGAACCAATAATTAAAATATCCGTATTTTTCAAAGTAGTGAGGTATTGTAACGATCAAAGATAGGCATATGACCACAGATGCTATTTCCTCATCAGTACGACATTGCCCGCGAAATCATCCCGGTAATGGATTACGTGATCAATCATCGTATGATCTGCGTGTACCCTCTTACCAAAAAACATCGAGGCGTGGGTTTCAAAATCACTCTCTGCATCAGAAGTATAAAACCGGTAGGAGCTGTTTTTTGTTATCTGTGATTCCATCTCGGGATGCCGGCTCAAATAATCTTTAAGACTGTCTGCTATGATAGGTCCCTGGGGAATGACTTTAATACCCGGGGCCATTTTTTTTATTTTATTTACTAAGATCGGATAATGAGTACATGCCAATAAAATCACATCGATGTCGGGAGATTGAGCCAATAATTCTTTCACATATTTTTCAATGAAATAATCAGCTCCCTCATTATTGATTTCATTATTTTCTATCAGCGGTACCCACAAGGGGCAGGCTTGTTGATAGACTTTAAGACCGGGAAACCGCTTGCCGATCTCGATTAAATAGGATTCAGAGACGACAGTACCCGTAGTAGCTAATAAGCCTATGCTTCCGGTTTTTGTATACTTTCCAATCACTTCGGCCGTCGGCCGGATGACCCCCAAGACTCTTCTTTCGGGATCAATATGCGGTAAGGCAAAATGTTGAATATTTTTCAAGGCTTTAGCCGAAGCCGTGTTACAAGCAAGGATCACGAGTGGACAATCATGCTGAAAAAACCATTGCACACATTCCAGCGTATAATCGTAAATGGTATCAAATGATCGTTGACCATAGGGTGCCCGTGCATTATCACCTAAATAGACGTAATCATATTGGTGTAAATCCTTAATAATTTCTCTAAGTATCGTGAGTCCACCATAGCCTGAATCGAACACTCCGATAGGTCCTGATATCATTGGACAAAAATAGGGATTGAATCGACTTTAGAACTGATATATTATTTATTCTGTTTGGATTACCTGACACCAAACTGGTAACTTGTCATTTCGTGATAGGTATCTCCCGGTCTTAAAACGACGGATGGAAATCCTGGCTGATTGGGTGAATCAGGATAATGCTGCGTCTCGAGACAAAAGCCACTGTGTTGACCATATCTTGCATTATTTTTAGTACCGATGGCTGCTCCATTTAAAAAA
Organism: uncultured Saprospiraceae bacterium; assembly: GCA_937867195.1. GTDB lineage: Bacteria > Bacteroidota > Bacteroidia > Chitinophagales > Saprospiraceae > JADJLQ01. The sequence goes on from CALMKY010000130.1 coordinate 5,729, forward strand.
TTTCCAGTGTAAAATTGGACGCCTGGCTGTGTAGTATGGACGGTCATGACACGACCGCTTCCCGGATGATAGACTTCAGCAATGATATCATCCTGTTTACGATTGGCGATAAAATTATGATCGTATCCACCCTTCACCTTATCGATGTCTTTACCGATGGGTTTTGCTACTCTGAAATCAAATGGGGTTTTTCCGACCGAATCAATTTTTCCTGTAGGAATCAGTTTGTCATTCACCGGAGTATATTGATCGGCATTGATTTTCATCAAATGACCTAGGATCGAAGTATCGCTTCCTGCGGATAGATTGAAATACGTGTGATTGGTAAGGTTAATTACGGTGGTACTATCGGTACTGGCTTTATAATCTAATAACAAAGCATTTTGATCCGTCAGGGAATATCTCACCTGTGAAGCCAAATTGCCGGGGAAACCTTCTTCACCACTTTTACTTATATATTGCATGGTAACGGAACTGTCCGTCATTTGAGTGATACCCCATACTTGTTTATCAAAACCTTTGAGGCCCCCATGCAAGGAATTTTCTCCATTGTTTGCTGCCAGTTTATAGGTTTTACCATTGAGGGTAAATTGAGCTTTGGCGATTCGATTGGCATATCGGCCCGCCACACAACCAAAGAATGGGTTGGTCTTGCCGGTATACCCATCTAAGGAAGTAAAGCCTAATGTCACATCTCCAGCCGTACCATTTTTATCCGGCACCATGAGCTTGAGTATAGTGGCTCCATAATTCATTAAAGTGACGGACATACCGTGTTTGTTTTTTAATGTCACCGCCTTGATTGAATCGGTGCCTACCAAACCATAGTTTTCAATGGCTGCGGGGGCAGATGCGGCAGGCATGGAAGACATCATGGTTTTAGACTCTTCTTTTTTAGTATCGTTTTTACATGACGTGATGAAGAGTACACCCGCCAGAATACCTATCAAAAGTTTCGAAACACGATGGATCATTTGTTTATCAATTTATTTGAAGTGTGAAGATAAATAATGAGATTCTATTCATTAAGAAATATACCATTAATTTTGAATGCTTATCATGTCGCCAGATCCTTTTGCCGCATGGCAGATCCGAGATTTCAGATTTTATATAGTAGGAAGATTGTTTTTTATCATAGGCCTCCGCATGTCCCTGACAGTCGTCTCCTGGTGGCTTTACGAAGTGACTCATGATCCGCTGGCCATCGGTTTGATTGGTTTATCTGAAGTCATTCCGGCCGTCGGATTAGCATTGTATGCCGGGCATGTGATCGATACCACGGAGCGGGCAGGATTATTGAGAAAAACGATGTCTGTATACGCATTGACTTTTCTACTCATTTTTTTAGTTTCGACCAGTTTAGTACAAAAACATTTTAGTCAGCATTCATGGATTTTTATGGTGTATTTGTTGATGGCTGTTACAGGAGGTATCAGAGCATTTACCGGTTCACTGTATCCGGCGATCTTAGCACAGACGGTCTCCGCGGATATGCTTAAAAATGCCGTTACGCTGAATAGTGGTGTCTTCCTGATAGCAGCTATTATCGGTCATTCGATGGGTGGGTTTTTAATTGCTGTGATCGGAGTGCAGGGTGCTTTAATGGTATGTTTTATATTAGTAGTCCTGTCCTATCTCATTATTCGCAAGATAGGGCCCAAGCCGGTTACAAAAACCAATTTAGCTCAATCAGCATGGACCAGTGTACAGGAAGGTCTGCGATTTGTATTCAATACCAAAGAACTGCTTGCGGCCATGACATTGGATCTTTTTGCGGTTTTATTTGGAGGTGCCACTGCCATGGTCCCCGCATTTTCAAAAGATATATTGCACGTAGGGCCTACCGGATTTGGCTGGCTAACAGCTGCATCTGATATTGGATCTATGTTGACGATTATCGGGATGACCCTAAGGCCTATCAAGTCGCGTCAGGGTATCAGGCTTTTATATGTAGTCGCCGGCTTTGGAATTTCGATCATTGTATTCGCTTTATCCAAGAATTACATTTTATCATTTATTGCCTTAATGATGAGTGGCATGTTTGATGGTGTCAGCACCGTGGTTCGAGGGACAATTTCTCAAATATTTACCCCCCATGAAATCAAAGGCAGGGTCTTATCTGTCAATTCTATATTTATTAATTCATCGAACGAATTAGGTCAATTTGAAAGTGGTTTCGCCGCTAAACTACTTGGTTTAGTACCTTCTGTAGTATTTGGAGGAAGCATGACGTTGATCGTGGTATTGCTTACCTGGTGGAAGTCACCGAAGTTAAAGAAATTAGAATATTGATTTTGTCGTTTGAAATTTGGATGTGGACACCCACCGTAATAACTTTCATCAAATGGATACCCATCAAAATGTAAAAAATAATTAATACTGCAAGGTTCCTACTGCAAGATCTCAAAGTTGAAGAATTTCTATCACACTAATTCATCAATGAAATTTTGTCTTCAATTGATTGAGTAAAGTAGCAGCCGCATCGATATCGATTTTGATGGAGGCCAGGGAATCTCTGTAATTCTTTTGCATCATCAGAACCTGAGCGGGTGAAGTTTTAGGATCGATGGGGGTGGCCCCATTGGATTCCTTTTCGTGTCCCGGTACAGCCCGTTCTTTTCCATTCATTTTTGCGAAAGCTGCATCTGCAAATTCCAGGTGATTGTATACTTCTGAGATAGCAAATACTGATTCTTTATCTTCATTCCGGATGCGATTGTCTACCAGTTTCGCATCGTTTTTAAGGGTGGCGCTGTTGGTGATGATGTATTGTTTGATGGACTGACCATCTTTATACAGATCGTAAGCAGTTTTGAGATCAGGATGCTCCGACTTACATGCAAACAATATCAAAAAAGCAAGGGCCGGTAATAAAGAAAGTTTTTTCATAAGGATTTTACATTGGCTTTCTAAGCGACTGCAAAAATAAACTATTCATCATCAATCGATTAATTCCATATTCGATAAAACTATAGTTTAACAATTGATTTGAAATTTTATAAAACATACATTGAAAATGAAAGCATTATAAATTCAGGTTTTCATATATCTTGGCCGGCTTAAAAGATTAAAATTGTCTGAGCTTATTTCTCTTGACCAGGTGACTGTTTTTAAAGAAGGCAGATCAATTATAGATCATCTCTCCCTTAAAATTTATAATGGAAAACATATAGCCTTGACAGGCGTGACGGGTGCAGGTAAAAGTACTTTACTCGATTTGATAGCAGGCAAAACAATATCCGGTACAGGAACGATTACCAGACCGAAAGACATAAAGATTGCTCTGGTACCCCGCGATGGATCATTTAATAAAATCGTGCAAGAATCCTATCAATACTATCAACAGCGATATCAATCGGTGGATAGTGAGATAGGACCATCTGTAGTAGAAATCTTCAGAGACCAGGTGATGCCATTGGGTACGATCGATCATAAATCGGTGGAGCTCCATGATTCAAAATACAACGACCTGCAAATCCTGGATGTGGCAAAAACAATGCACATAGATCATTTATTGGATCGTAAGATGCCTACCCTTTCCAATGGCGAAACACGCAGAGTATGGATTGCCCTTACTTTGATATCACAGCCTGATGTATTATTGTTAGACAATCCGTTTGCAGGATTGGATAAAGAGAGCAGAGCCTTGCTCAAATCCATTCTTGAAAGTTTAAAGCATAGATTGACGATGATCCTGGTAGCCCATCACAGAGATTATCCTGATTGTATTGATCAGGAGATCGAATTATTGGATGGTAAGATAAAATCTGTGAATACCCGACCATTCCCAAGGACTCCCAGTCATGCACATCAACAGATCAACCTTCCCGATTTTCTGCATGCTGACGAATCGATCCGGTACTCTATCATTGCCTCGCTCAATCAGGTTTCCATCCTATACGGTAGCAAACCCGCTTTAGACAACATTAGTCTTACCATCCGGTCAGGATCAAGATGGTGCATTATCGGTCCGAATGGCTCAGGAAAAACGACTTTATTAAGTCTACTCACGGCGGATCATCCACAGGCCTATAATAATGATATCGTATTGTTTGATCGACCGCGAGGCAGCGGAGAAAGCATATGGGATATCAAATCCAAAATCGGATTTGTATCACCCGAGCTTCAATTATATTTTGAAAGAGATCAGTCGATCTGGAAAATCGTAGCTTCCGGTTTGTTTGATACGATCGGATTGTTTCGCAAAGTAAATGAAGACCAAATCAAGCAAGTGGACCAAATGCTGAATTATATCGGGGTGATCCATCTGCGTGAACGGCTCTGGTACACGTTGTCCATGGGAGAACAACGATTGGTTTTATTGGCACGCGCGCTGATCAAAAACCCTACTCTGTTGATTTTGGATGAAGCTTGTCAAAACCTGGACGATCATTTTACCGAATATTTTCTATCGCTCATTGATAGCATTATGGCCGGCACTCAAAAGACATTATTGTATGTCAGTCATATACCGACCGAAATTCCTCAATGTATCGATCACACGTTGTATCTGAAGGATGGAAAAATTCTTAAGATAGATTAAAAATCTCCATTGGCTTCCCTGTACATGACCGCCAATACGACCTGACCACTGGCTTTGAGCGATTCAGGATCGATGATATTCAATTGATCCGCTGTGGTATGATGATGTGGCGGATATTTATTGGCATCGGGTCTATTGACAATGTCGATCGCTGGTATATGAGCCAATGAATTAATAAAATAGTGATCATCTACTGTAGGACTTGAGGATTCATTGACATAATAATTACCGTATCCCATGCGCTGTGCCTGAGACCATACTTTTTCCACTAATGCAGGAGCATATTGTATCGAAGTACCTTCTTTACTAAATCTCGGTGTCTTAGCTCCCACCATATCAAGCAGTATTGCATATTTAGCTTGATAACCCGGGACATGTTTATTTTTAGCCCAATATTGAGTTCCAAGGCACCAGGAATTACTGTCTCCTCCGCTATCTTCTCCCTGGTCTTCCGCATCCGCAAAAAATAAATCGACCCCAATCGGACGGATGGGATTCATCTTTAATTGCCTGGCCAGTTCAAGTAATACACCTACTCCACTGGCACCATCATCCGCTCCCATCACCGGATTTTTTTGTTTTGCTTTATCAGGATCCTGATCTGCGATAAATCTTGAATCCCAGTGTGCCAGCACCAGGATGCGAGGCGCGCCGGAGGGATTATACGATGCGATGATATTTCTTGCATCAAATTTGAGCCCCGTATATGTCTGTCCTGAAAAATTCTGTTCTGAAACTGTAGCCCCCAATTCTTTGCATTTGGCTATGATCCATTCTCCGCATTTCCGGTGGGCCGGTGTACCGGGAACGCGTGCACCGAAGGACACTTGTTGCTTGACATATGCATAGGCAGAGTCAGGGTTAAAAGCCGGCACCTTAAGTTTAACTGCGGGAGTACCGGGCTCAGTGGTTGTAATGGGTTTTTTATCATTTTTACAAGAGTATAAAACAGATAAAACAAGCCATGCAGATATGAAATACTTGCGCATATGGATCTTTCGCAAAAGTACCTTATTTGAGGGTTATTGCATGGAAAGACACAAAGAATGGAAAAATATTTTTATTGACTTACTTACTTTACACCTTTCGCTTCATCCCAACTATGTTGCTCTTTACGAATGTATAGTATCTGACCGGTATGGTATGCATTGTGAGTAGCGATGTGAGCGAAATTGGTGGCCCATTTCTTCAGATTAGACTCTGATGCTGTCTGCAATAGTTTTTCGAGTTGTATCATGACACTATCGATGCGTTTAACACTGGATTCCCAGGTGGTTTTATCAACAGAACTGAAAGTCTCATTATTATCGCCATTGAATGCAGGTGCTTTTTCGCCTTTCATTTTGGCGAGTTGCTGCAGGTTCCAAAAAATCAGGTGATTGGTTAATTGTGCGATGGAATGATTGCCGCTGCCATCATTCCAGGATGCCTGATCGGCCGTGAGCCCTTCAATCGATGCATTGATAGGAACAAACCAATCTTTGTTATTGTGGGTGGTTTTTATTTGCTCCAGTAATATACTTCGCAAGGTCTGAGAATAACCTGCCTGTAATGTTAGAATGGATAAAAGAATCAAGAATGGATTTTTCATAAACTAAATAAATTTTGTTACCAAAAGTACTGGAGATTTTCAAGGAAATCTTGCTCAATGGCCAATTCAAATAGAAAGCATTCAGATCAACCTGAACCGTATAAAAAACCATTTGTATTTCGCGGACCTCCGTATTGTTTTATCATCATCCTTTTGAAATTGATTAGGATCTTGCGTTTAATTTGATAATTCTAATAAAACCGACATGGCTTTCTCAGCATCCTTTTCACCTACGAAAATATGGTCGTGATAATTAGCTGCAACCACATTGCAACTTATATCTTTCTTGGACAAAGCGCTGGAAAAAGCAGCTGTCAAGCCAACCGCTTCTAAAGATGAATGCACCGTCAACGTAATCCATCTGCTGATAAAGGAATAAGGTAAATGCCAACGATCGGCTGTTTCTTTTCCTAGAATGATGGTGATGGCCTCTTCCTCTTTAAAATACAGGATGATCTCTTCCAAATGGATACCGTGGAGATCCTGTACAGTACAAAATACATATTGACCCGGATGAAGCCTTGGTTTCATAGACTTGATAAGCAGATTGAGATTTTTTTCTCCAGGCATATGCATAGTTTATATACTTTACAATCCAGGTCTGGGTGGTTTTCTTTTTGCATCCGCAGACCTCAAGCCTTTTGTGTTTATTTTTCTACCATATAATTTTCCATCACTGATAATGTAAAGGCGGTTCATATCAGGATCACCCCAGGCGATATCTGAATTATTAGCGGAAGGAGTTGGCAAGATCATATTCACGCGACCGAGTTGATCGGTGATTTGCACGCCCATATTGGTAGCGGTATATAAACTATTGGCGGTATCCACGACTCCACCCTGTGCATTTGCCGTCGTTTTTCCATCGGGGATATGATAGTGGATAAATTCCTGATCGTTGCTGAGGCTTCCGTCCATATTGATTTCTACAGAATGACCTTTGGTGTGGTCGGACATCGATACATTAATAAATGAATGTTCAGCATTAATACACAATGCATTTACCGTATGATCCGTATGCATCCAGGATACCTTTTTTGTAGTATACTCCAGGTAACCGATAGCATTGCGTTTGGTAAAGTACAATCCTTTGTTGTCGGATTCCAGTCGATCCGAGACCGTCTTATCTACGAATACTGTTGATTTAGTACCATCGAAAGCAATTATTTGATTCCGGGTCTCATCACTCAATATCAATCGATCGTGATCGTCTGTTTCGATGGCAGCGTATTTATTATTGATTCCACTGAGTTTAGACACAGCTTCTCCTTGTAGTTTCCACACCCCATTCTCCTGATTACTTATAAAATACACTTCGCCTTGACTATTGGTTGCCAATCTTGAAATACCCTGGATTGAGGTTTTGATTTCTTTCCATCCATCCTGGTTATTGACCAAACGCATTCCCTTATATTTATCCATATGGGTCGAAATCCTGGTAGGATAACCTTCGTACAGCCAGATGAGCGCATCTTTAATAATCGTCAGAGCATGACGGTTACTATGCTCACCCTCACCCCAAGCATGATTGACTTCATAGCCTGCCCATGTCAGCGCAGAAAACATCTGTTGATTTGCAATATACCAATCGCCCGCATAGATATTGAGATCACGAAAGCCGTCTTCAAGAAAAACCCTCAACGGCTTTGGTTCGGTCTTGCGTACCAGGGTATGAAATTGATCAGCACCTCTTAATCCTACGTAGGTACCAATGGTACTCAAGACTCTTCTGAATGCATCGGGTCTTTCCCAGGCAGCATTGAATGCACAGATCGCCCCGCTGCTCGCACCTGCCAGTGCCCGATCATTGGGATCATCACTTATATTGTATGATTTTTTTATTTCCGGCAGAATTTCTTCTATCAGGAACCTTGCATATCGATCACCTAAACCATCGTATTCAAAGCTACGATTAAAGCGGGGATAATCTACAGTATCTTGAGAAGGGACTTTGCCATGATCAATATAGATTCCGATAATAGGAGGTATTTTACCTTCTGCAATTAAGGTATCCAGGTACTCAGACAGGTGCCAGCCATTGGCGCGACTCAAGCCATCCTGGACAATCATGCAATTGGCAGGCTTGGATGCATCGTATTGGGCTGGTACATACATCCAATAGTTGCGCTCTGTACCGGGATATATCGTACTGTAAAATTTAAATGGGCCTTTTATCTGTCCTTTGGGTATTTGAGATAAAACCTGCACGATTGAAAACAAGACAATGCTTACCGTGAGTCTAAGTTTCTGTTTCATAATCTAAATGTAATTATCCTGGCTCGGTATACCAACAATTCAAGTATTATTGAATGGAGTGGTCAAACAATTTACATTATAAATTCCTGTTTGAAGCAAGCAACGCTTCATCTGCGCATAAATGTAGCTTTCATTGTAAGTGTATGGTTGACACCCGATTTCAAATACAAGCAGTTTACTACTTCGGGATTCACTGTATATCCCGGATGATTTCTATAGCATCACCCAGTCTGATCAAACCGGGATCAATCACTTTACAGGTAATGCCTCCATGGCCACGCATTGCATTGAATCCACCATGACCGAGGTTTTCTTCCATACGACTGCAGGGATAACAAAGATCGGTCGTTTCTAAAATTGCATCTCCTATTTTAAATTTTTTTCCTTTCAACGCATGGAGGTTAATTCCTTTCACCACGATATTTCTTCTAATCAGGGCCGGATCTATCTCTGATATCCCAAGAAAGGAAGCTACTGACTGCAGGTGCTCATATTGAACTAAGGTTACTTGTCTTTTTGACTCGGGATTGGCTCTATGATATCGATCTCCCTGAAGACCGCCGATTTCAGCATGGATTTCACGGTGAATGTTCATGGGTGCGCGGGATTTAGATTTGGTACCGATCCATACTACGGCACCAGCATGTTTAAAATTATTAAACAGAGCCAGGTAAGGTTTTTCTTCGTTTATAATTTGCATCCGGTAAATTTTAATTATTCAATCTGCCAAATCAATTCTGTCACCAGTTTGGTTTCATCAGGCTGCCAATGGCCATATATTTCCACCATAGGGATATGGTGCTGAATGCCCCTTGAGTCCAATTCCTGTGCCATTTGGGTATAGGCTTCGCTGATCAGGGAATAGGATCCAATGTGTTTGTAATATGCATACTTGGTGAATTCCACATATTTAAATTCCAATCCGTTAAGATGCTGCAAAGGTGTTTTCATTTCTACTGCTGTCATCATGATCTGATCCGGGAGATAAGCCCAGATATTGATTCCCTTATGTGGATAGCTATGCAATTTGATTTCATTCCAAAGTCGATCCATCATTTTTCGGCCGGTCACGGCATAACTGTGTTCCGTAACTTTTTGTGCAATACCGTATAAATCAAAATGGATTGGCTGGTGGTGAATTTCAATTTCCATGCGCATTGTTTTAAAAATCGAAATTAAAAAATTTATCAAGGAGTTGAATGGATTTACGAAATGGAAATAAAAATGAATTGGAAAAACCTAGCCTGTTTTCAGATGAATTTCCTGATATAGGATAAAAAAAAACTAATAAATTCCATAATGAAAAAAAATCAATTTTCATAGGGAAAAATGCGATATATTAAAAAAATAATATATATTTGCCGCGGGTTCCATTATATCCCAGAGATTAAGGACTCAATTGAAAACTATCTTTTTAAATAAAAACTTTAAAACATGGCAACAGCTAAAAAGAAGCCTGCAGCAAAACCTGCAGCAAAAAAAGCAGCATCTAAGCCTGCTAAAAAAGCAGCTGCAAAACCTGCAGCTAAAAAAGCAGCAAAACCTGCAGCAAAAAAGGCAGCTAAACCCGTAGCAAAGAAAGCCGCTAAACCTGCTAAAAAAGCTGCACGTAAACCAAATGCAGCCTTCATGAAAGCACTTACTCCAAGTGCTACTCTGGCAGCCGTCATCGGTAACAAAGCCGTTCCTCGTACCCAGGCGGTAAAGAAAATTTGGGATTACATCAAAGCGAATAAATGTCAAGACGCTAAAAATAAGCGTATGATCAATGCCGATGACAAATTAAAACCTCTCTTTGGCAAACCACAAATCTCCATGTTTGATATGGCGAAGATCTTATCAAAGCACTTAAGCTAATCACTAATAGAAAATATTAACTTAATCAGAAGGCTGTCTACATACTAGATAGCCTTTTTTAATTTATAATTTTACCTCTTTTGTTTCAAATTAAAAAATGGAAACAAACTTACTAGTGCGGACTGTACAGCATTGCAATGAAGACAGATTAGAGTCCGTCCGCGAAGGTGTATTCATCAAGTTGCCAGTATCGTCCGTATGAGCCAAATCTCCAGCATGTCCCATCTCATGAGCTAATGTATCGACGGCTCCGCTACTGGCAATGAGTATATAAGATTCCATCGGCATGAAACAGCCTCTTTTACCCCCATCGATCGTATCGACCCAAATCGCACGTAATGTTTTCATCGGCCATACTAGCCCGGATGGAAATCGAAGACATTTAATCGAATCCAAAAAACCGCCGTTACAGCAAGCTAGTTGATTTAATTCCATTCGATCTCCATGAAAATAAGCACCGGCATCACAAGCGGAAACCTGTAATAGATGAGATGTTTCCGGTTTTATAACAATCGGTGATGCAAGTACATTGATATTACATTCTTCCTTATAAATCTTAATTGCAGTATCAATTTGCCTTTGAATCGTAGCAATCGGCACTATTGGCTTTCCTTCATTAGTAGTAAGGACCATGGGACAAATTCTAAAATTTTTATTATATCCCTTTATTCCTATCAAACACCCCAGCCATTCTGGAAAGGTAAGGATTCTATTTACCAGCCACTCAAGGAATCCAATGGTGTGACTTATGATCCAGTCTATTATGGATATTACTTCACATACAACTTTGGTTATCCAACTAATCACAGTAATCAATACCCATATGGTAGTGCATATTACTTCTGTAATCACTCTTGAAATAGCATTGCATAAATCATCCAGGGGCCAGGGCATCCAACTGCATATTGTTTCAGTAATGGTGCGGGAAACATTTTTGCATTCTTGCCGTGCTTCTTGTCGGGTCTCCTCAATTTTTTCTTGAATTGTTTTGCATATTTGAGGCATCGTATTATAGGTTTAAATGTTAGGTAATAATTTATTCCGAGTCTCCAATACCAAATCCGTCAGCCTAGTTCTAGCTCTGAGTAAGGCATAGATTTTGCTTATAAGCATAGTGATCAATGCAATTAAAAAATACAGACCAATCGTCCTGCCGATTCCTACTATTTTTATCGAAATGACTCCGGTGGCTAATAAGGTGATAAAAATAATTAACGTGAATATTCCGGCAACTTTTCCTTCCCCACATCCACAAACACCATAATATTTTTTGACTTTGTCCTCAATCATTTTATTCTCCTGGATAGTCAAGTTGTCAATCTGAACCGAAACTTCATATTTCTTGATGCCCCAAATGTTTATTTCTTTGGAAATTTTTTGTAGTTCAGATACATTATGAATTATAAGTTCCTGTTTCATAATATGGTTTGAGTTTGCTGGATTCGATCCCAAGTAGATGTAATTAGATTTAAAAAAGTCATCCCGAATCAATATTAATTTAAATGCTATAAAAATATCGGGCCCTTCAATTAATAGTAAAATGGATACCCTGAGTGCAATTTCAATTCCACTCCAACCCATCAAAATTCGAATTCATACTTAAACGGAAACTTGGTAGCTGCTGTAATAAATTATAATTTGTACTTTCAACCATAATCTGAAAATTTTAAATGAAAAATATTTTTATTATCCTGCTTCTTTTAAGTGAATTTGCATCTTATTCCCAATCCTTCCATTCGTACATTTTCGATCAAAAGAATCAATATGCATGGCTAAAAGAGTATACAGACTTTCTTGCGATTCCTAATGTTCTTGGGGATTCACTCAATATGATAAAGAATGCTCAGCGAATCAGCGAAATGCTGACCAGGCTTCACGTCAAAAATGAATTACTTTTCTCCGGCAGAAAAAACTCAGCCCCTTGTGTATATGGAGAAGTGATGACCCCGGGAGCCACGACCACCATTGCATTTTATGCACATTATGATGGACAGCCGGTGAATCCAAAACAATGGGCCGATGGCCTTGAGCCTTTTAAACCATCCTTACTGGATAATCGCATAGATAAAGGAGGCAAACGGATAGCTTTCCCCAACGAAAATGAACCGATCAATAGTACATGGAGATTGTACGCCCGCGCATCCTCCGATGATAAAGCAGGAGTGTATGCCATCATCCAGGCATATGAAACCATACTGCAGTCAAATCAAAAACCGACTATCAATATCAAATTCCTATTTGAAGGAGAAGAAGAAGCAGGATCGATCAACCTCGATGAAATCTTTCATCGCAATACTGCCAAACTATCAGCGGATCTGTGGGTGATCTGTGACGGTCCACGTCATGTATCCGGCAAAAAACAGGTAGTATTTGGAGTACGCGGTGATGTCAATCTCGATCTGAAAGTATATGGATCCAAAAGGCCTCTCCATAGTGGTAACTACGGTAATTGGGCTCCCAATCCTGCGATGCGACTTGCTCAATTGCTGGCTAGTATGAAAGATAAAAATGGAAAGATCATCATACCAGGCTTTTATGATGATGTGACCCCTTTGAGTGAATCAGAAAAAAAAGCGATTGCATTAGTGCCCAATATCGAATCCATCTTAAAAGAAGATCTTGCACTTGGCTTGCCGGATGGTAACGGAAAAAATTTTCTCGAGCTTTTATCATTACCTACCATCAATATCAATGGAATGGCCAGCGGAAATATTGGAGCCATGGCAAGCAATCAAATTCCAACCGATGCGACGGCCGTATTGGATTTAAGATTGGTAAAAGGTAATGATGTCAACAAACAGATTGAGAAAATAAAGACCCATGTAAAAAATCAAGGATATACGGTACTCGATCATGAACCCAGCGATGATGAGAGAAAGCAATATCCATTGATAGCCAAGATCACAGCCAGAGCCGGGGGATATAATGCACAACGAACCCCTATGGATCTACCCATTGCCCAGCGCGTTGTACAAGCCATAAAAACCACGGTAGACTATGACATCATCAGAATCCCTTCTGCCGGTGGATCACTTCCTTTATTTTTATTCGAAAAAATTCTCGGTGCTCAGCCTATATCTGTTCCAATCGTAAACTATGATAATAATCAGCATGCAGAAAATGAAAATCTGCAATTACAATATCTATGGGAGGGAATCGAAACGATGGCAGCGATCATGATGATGAAATAATCCGGAAAAGCAATCTACTGATAATTTTTATTGCATCTGGTTAACGATTGTTTTTGCAATTTCGGCAACTACCTTATCGCTTTCTTCCTGACTTTGTTTTGAATCAGCAATAAATACTGCGATTGCAATTTTTTTACCACCCGGCAATTCAAGGATGCCCACATCGTTATTGGCAGGCCGTATTCCATCTTTGGTATCGGATAATCCCGTTTTGTGTGCTACGATGATATTCTTATCCAACAATCCCTTTATCTTATTAGGCCCTGTACTGGTTTCGATCATAGCTTTATTAAGAAAATCCATCGTCGTCTTGGATAAAATTTTTTTATTATAAAACAAATCAAGCATTTTAATACAAGCCAAGGGAGAGGAATAATTTCTAAATTGGGTATTCCAATCATGATGCATTTCTGATTCAGTAGCGGATATTAATATATCTTTGACTTTAAAAGATTGAATGTATGAATTCACTTTTCCGGGCCCTCCCATAAGTCTGAACAGGATATCACAACCATTATTATCGCTCTTGGATACGGTATACTGCAGAATTGTACTTAACGGTAATGATATATTTCCATCAGGATAATCATCTCTTAATGGACTATAGGTATTGGGTAATAAATCAGACTTCTTTATAAAAATAAGTTGATCTAATTTCAGCATCCCACGATCCACTTGATTCAATACTGCCAATGCAAGGTGGAATTTATAAACGCTTTGCATCGGGTAGTGTCGATCGCCATGGACCGTAAACGTATCTTTTGAGAATAGATCCATGACGGCAATGCCCACGTCGGCGTCAGTCCTGGTAAGAATTTGATGGATTTCAAATCGTAACGAATCATGATTTTTCTGTCCGGGAAGGATCAGGTAGATGCATATAAAACAAGTTATATAACCGATTCTCCTTAAAAACAACATATTATTTCTTAATGATAAAAATGTATATCCGGGTATTTATCTTCCTACGTGAACCAATAAAATACTGATATCACTCGGTGTAATGCCGCTGATCCGACTCGCCTGACCAATGGTGCGAGGTTTATGTTTTGTCAACTTTTCGCGCGCTTCTGCAGACAAAGAAGTCAATGCTTTGAAATTAAAATTATCTATCAGTCTTACTTCTTCCAGGCGATTCATTTTATCCACCAGGTCTTTTTCTCTTTGAAGATAGCCTTCATATTTGATGTCAATTTCGGCAAGTTCGATGGATTCCGGATCGAAAGACCTCATAAGATCAGCGATGGCCGGTACATTCTTCACTACATCCACCAGGCTTATTTCCGGCCTTAAGATGATGTTATAAAGTTTTACTTTTTGATTTAAGGGAGTACTGTTGATGGAAGCCAGGTAGGCATTCATCTGGTCAGGACTTACCGATTGGGTTTTAATCAAAGATTCTATCTGAGACGAATGCAATTGCTTTAATAATACTCGATCTTGTCTGGCGTCCGCCCCTTTCATTCCAAGTTGATGAGCATACGGTGTTAAACGCAGATCTGCATTGTCCTGACGCAATAACATACGATACTCAGCCCTCGAAGTAAACATACGATAAGGTTCATTCGTGCCTTTGTTTACCAGATCATCTATGAGCACACCGATATAAGCTTCTGATCGCTTTAGTATAAATGGTTCTTCCTCTCTGATTGACAGGTGTGCATTGATGCCCGCCATCAAACCCTGGCATGCTGCTTCTTCATATCCGGTGGTACCATTGATCTGGCCTGCAAAGAATAGATTTTTAATCAAATGAGTTTCAAGGCTCAAGGATAATTGAGTAGGAGGAAAATAATCGTATTCGATGGCATATCCCGGGCGGAACATTTTTACATCTTCAAATCCCGGTATCTCTTTCAACGCTTTGTATTGAACATCTTCTGGTAAGGATGATGAGAATCCATTTACATAAATCTCAACCGTATCCCATCCCTCAGGCTCAATGAAAAGTTGATGCCGGTCTTTATCTGCGAAGCGGTTGATTTTATCCTCTATCGATGGACAATAGCGTGGACCCAATCCTTGTATACGACCTGTAAACATCGGACTTTGATCAAATCCTGTCTTCAGTATACTGTGTACTTTTTCATTGGTATACGTAATATGACAGGGCAGCTGCTTTTCTAATCTGGGTGTATCGGTATAGGAAAACTTACCCGCAGGATGATCTCCTTCCTGTATTTCCATGCGGTCATAATGCAGGCTGCGACCATCGATGCGTGGTGGGGTGCCCGTCTTCATCCGGCCACTTTCAAAGCCGAGCGATATCAATTGCTCTGTAATACCGGTAGCTGCTTTTTCACCGGCGCGACCGCCGCCATATTGTTTTTCTCCTATATGAATAATTCCATTTAGGAAAGTTCCATTGGTCAATACCACCGCCTTGGATTCTATCTCTAGGCCCATGCTCGTACGTACGCCACCGACTCGTCCATCTTTGACTAAGATGCCGCTGCCCATGTCTTGCCAAAAGTCGATCATAGGATGTTCCTCCAACATATTGCGCCATTTACGAGCGAATAAATTGCGATCACTTTGTGCACGGGGACTCCACATAGCAGGTCCTTTGGATCGATTGAGGATCCTGAACTGGACCATCGTATGATCTGTAACGATTCCACTGTATCCGCAAAGTGCATCTATCTCGCGGACAATTTGGCCCTTTGCAACTCCTCCCATCGCGGGATTGCACGACATTTGAGCTATGGTTTGCATATTCATCGTCATAAGCAATACACGCGAGCCAAGATTAGCAGCAGCTACTGCCGCTTCACAACCTGCATGGCCTGCACCGACTACGATCACATCATATACTGGAAACATAAGTTCGCAAAGATACGGGGAACAGAAATCAAGTCCAGAAAGTGTCTCACAAATGACCCTTCTTTCTAATGCAAACTATATTCAGAAGTCAATTTATAATTGACTTGCAAGCCGCAGTAGATTATTCTGGTAACAGGATTTGACTTCTCTTAATTCCTTGCACCACCTTGCTGCATACCTCCTCCCTGACCATCCCCACCCTCTTTGAGATCATCATTCTTTACACCACGTTTCTTAGGTTGAGCATTGAAATTGAGTTTACCCCATTGATAGCTAAAGTTGATTCCAAAAGATGCAAAGGGTATCCGGAAATCATAGGTTTGCCTGAAATTATCACCTTCTGTTTTTGATTTAAAGCTGCGATATTTAGAGAATGGCGTCACCGTACTAAATCCAATGGTGCCTTTTTTATTCAGAATGTCTTTTTTCAATCCGATTGAATACATAGAGAAAGAAGGCTGGGTCCCTTGCAACGATCTGCGGGGAGAATTGAAAATACCGAATAAATCAGCTTTGAGTCCATTGGTCTTAAAGTCAAAAGAAGACATCACAAATGCGGTATACTGTACACCCGCGCTGAAGTTTTGTTTGGTCAGATCAGAATGGGTATTGTATGAACCTACGTTTACGTTACCTCTCAAAGTCCAGTATTTATTTACATTCACTGATGAAAAAGCATTGAAACCATAAGAATAATTAATTCCTGCATTGGCATAGGTCGTCACGGATTTACCGTCGTTTGCTACATTGATGAATTGCTCAATGATATCGTGTGTCTGCCTTCCGTACAATGACATATTGATCATCGATCCGTGTAAAAAGGTGGTATAGCCCAATTCAAGTTGATCCGTCAATTCAGGATTTAGACTTGGATTACCTACCGTCACGGTACGGCTGTCCTGAGATTCTGTAAATGGATTTATGTGGAAAAGACTCGGTCTCTGGATCCTCTTTGAATAACCGAATTTAAGGGTTCTGAAATTTTTAAGTTGTTTTGAAATGGCGATATTAGGTAAAAGATTCCCATATGAATTGGTAAAAGGATCTCCCTTATCATTGGTAAAACTTCCTTTGATCGTAGTCCCTTCCCATCTGGCGCCGGTGATCAAACTGTAATCCTTTCCAAGCGAAGCGGTCAATGAGGTATATCCTGAGGTTACATATTGATGGTAACTAAAGATGCTGGCCAATGAATTATTGATCGAATATTCTTTGGTGTCAGGATTGTAAGAGTAATAATTTAAATCGCTCGTGATGTCTCTCAGTATCTGCTTTGCACCGATCTCCATTTTAACTTTCTTACTAAATGGATGAGTGTAATCAATCTGGAAAGTGTATTCATTATTGT
This sequence comes from uncultured Saprospiraceae bacterium, assembly GCA_937867195.1. Lineage (GTDB taxonomy): Bacteria > Bacteroidota > Bacteroidia > Chitinophagales > Saprospiraceae > JADJLQ01. The sequence continues at coordinate 23,338 of CALMKY010000130.1, forward strand.
TTCCATGATTATCGCTCTTCGTGTTAGAATTCCAGGTCGGGTTATTTTCAGTGATGTAAAGATTATCTGACAAGGATTTGCTGTTAGACCATTGGAAAGCGAAATCCAATTCCTGATCTTGCTTTTTAAAGGTTCGCTTAAAATCTGTATTCCAGTCAAAACCTCCGCGTAAGGCGTTGGAAGAATTGTATCGATAGTATTTAAAAAACTGGTTGTCAATTTGATTGGCCACATCTACATTCGTGTTGGAGGTGCGATCCATGCTGAATCCATTTGCTCGGAAAGTAGAAGATATGCTATTGTATGCATTGAAATCATAGTCTGCTGCAATATTGGCATTGTATCCGATGCGGGATGTCCGGTTGGTACCGTCTTCATTTGTAGTATTGGTTTGACCGGTGCTATTGAAGTTGACCCGGGTGAGTGTATTGTAACCATTTCCAGGCCATCCCCAAAATGCACCTCCTCCCCCATTGAGTCCAAACCGACCTTTGTGTACACCTAAATTGGTAAATAGGTTGTTTTGACGGGTACCGACTGCTGTATTAATCATGCCGCTGGTACCTTCGGCATTTTTCTTTTTGGTAATGATATTGATGATGCCTCCGGTACCTTCTCCATCGTATTTCGCTGAGGGATTCGTGATGACTTCAACGCTTTTGATTTGTTCCGCAGGGATCATTTTGAGTGCATCCGCGACATTCGTACTGAACATACCGGATGGCTTACCATTAATGAGTATTTTAAGATTGGTACTGCCACGCAATGAGACATTTCCATCCAGATCGACAGATAACATCGGTACTTTCTGAAGTACATCCGCTGCATTCCCGCCCGCAGAAGTGGCATCTTTTTCAGCATTGTATACAAGTTTGTCCACATGGTTTTCGATCAATGTTTTTTGATCCGCAATCGTTACTTCATTGAGGGTGACTGTAGTGGGTTTAATGAGGATCGTTCCGAGATTGGCGTCCGGCTTTTTTAACGTCAACGAAATATTATCGATTCTCTTTTTGTCATATCCGATGTAATCGATGAGGAGGGAATAAGTACCCTGGGTGAGTCCTTCAAGTTTAAAATTACCCTTTTCATCCGTCAGGGTCCCGTTAATGTCCTTGGTACCGTTTTGACGTCGAATAGCCACGGAAGCAAATTCGACGATCGCTTTATTTGAACTGTCTATGATCGTACCGCTGATCTTTCCTGTAATTGTAGGTGCGGCATTCCCGCCGCCGCCACCGGGAAATTGCGCTTTAACCGAAATGGATAACGATAAAAGAGTAAAGCAAAGGAGCCAAAACTTATTCATAAAAACAGATTAGATTATTTCGCTTATTAAACCCTGCAAAGATCATGGGAATTTTCTAAGGCTGCATTTTATCTATACAACGAAAGGGTGGAATCAGATCAATGGTCAATATTATTCGATGAAAAATGGGCCAATTTGATTTTCATTAAGATATAACCTTCTCATTTAAGAAGTAAATTAATTGAATAAGGTTGCGAACGGAAGGATGCTTTTATCAATAATCCGTCGGCTATGGACGACAAGGCAATAATCAATAAATCTCTTCCTGAAACAAATTTCATCTTAACGTGATTATTTTTATAAAATACATAGCAAAATCGAGTAAGATGACTTTACTTCCATAAAACTCTGGTGTAAACAACTACTTTTTATCCCAATCGATCATAGAAACCAATTCTTCCAGGTATTTTGCATCTGTTGCGTCAAATGAATTTAATTCAGCACTGTCCACGTCCAATACCGCAATTACATCGTGATGTACTATGCATGGAATCACTATCTCTGATTTAGATAAACTACTGCATGCAATATGTCCCGGAAATTTTTCAACGTCAGGTACAATTAAGGTTTTTTTCGATGCCCAGGCCGAACCACAGACTCCGCGGTCATATCCTATGCGCGTGCAGGCAACCGGTCCTTGGAATGGGCCTAGAATCAACTGATCTTTTTTCACGATATAAAAGCCAACCCATAGCCATTGAAATTGTTCTTTGAGTGCCGCTGCCATATTTCCTAAGTTGGCAATTAAATCATCTTCGGTTTCCAATAAAGATTTTATCTGAGGTAATAATTGAGCATATTGTTCCGATTTACTGCCTTGACTTATTCTAAGATCTTCCGCCATGATACAAAAATATGGGTTAACATATATATAGGCCCAATTCCATCCCACCGCAATCCTGCTGGAGATCCACCATTTCATGTGCACGAAATAACAAATGCTGATAGATTTGCTTTGCTCTTATCCCTTATAAAATTTATGAGTAGATGCATAACCTTATTTTTCAATCAACGTGACTTGGCCCATTCCCTTTATTTGCCTCGAGGTGCACCACACGTTAGATTATTCCTTGTCTTTGCTGTATATTTCTAAAATGAATAAAAATCTTTTCATTTTAGTTCTGATATCCTATCGCCTTGCTGCCCAGGACATACAGTTACCTGCTTCCAAGCTGAATGCTCCTGTCGAAATCATCATCGATACCTGGGGAGTACCTCATATCTATGCAAAGAATGAACACGATCTGTTTTTTGCACAAGGATTCCAGGCTGCCAAAGATCGATTGTTTCAATTAGAAATGTTTAGACGACAGGCGAATGGTACAATGGCAGAAGTATTGGGAGAGTCTGAAATGAACCGTGATCTCGGAGCACGATTATTTAAATTCCGCGGAAATATGGATACGGAAATGGCACATTACCATCCAAGGGGTAAAAGGATCATCACATCGTTTGTGGAAGGTATCAATGCATACATAGATCTTGTCAGGGCTCGACCAGATTTATTGCCTCTTGAATTAAAGCTTCTAGATATTATGCCACAATATTGGACACCTGAAATAGTGATCTCCCGTCACAACGCGTTATTGAGTAATATCACAGAAGAATATGCGATCGCCAAAGATGTAATACAATATGGCGAAGCCTTTGTAAAAGCTGTCAATCATTTCGAGCCGCACATTCCTGATTTGAAACTCGATCCGTCGATTAATCCAATGTGGATCCAACAAGCAAATCCCCTCAATGTATACAATGCATTCCGTAATCCGATCAATTTCAAAAAAGAACAAATAGATTTTACCGATGTACCGGTAGGGGAAAATCTGATGAACTCCGGATACCGCGATGAATCCGGTTTTATTTCAAAAGAAGGCTCTAATAATTGGGTGATCTCGGGCACCAAAACGTCAAGTAAGTATCCTATCCTTGCGAATGATCCTCATCGTGCCATCAAAGTACCTTCTTTACGTTACATTGTTCATCTTCAGGCTCCAGGCTGGAATGTCATAGGAGGCGGTGAACCATCCTTACCCGGAGTATCCATCGGTCATAATGAATATGGAGCCTGGGGTCTTACTATTTTCAGTACCGATATGGAAGATATGTATTTGTATAAACTCAACCCCCTAAACCTCAACCAATATAATTATAAAGGTCATTGGATAAGTTTTAGAACGGTCCGTGATTCCATTAAGATTAAAAATCGACCGACTCAGTATGTACTCCATCGTTTCAGTGTTCACGGTCCGGTAACTATGATCGACAGCCTTCATCATGTTGCGTATGCGATCAAGTGCGCGTGGCTTCAGACTGGATGTGCTCCTTACCTGGCCTCTCTCAGGATGGATCAAAGTAAGACCTGGACTGAATTTCGCAATGCCTGCAGTTACAGTTTTCTTCCTGCAGAAAACATGGTATGGGCGGATAAAAAAGGTAATATTGGCTGGCAGGCAGTAGGAATCGCACCGATCAGAAAAAAACATTCTGGCATGGTGCCGATACCCGGGGATGGCCGCTATGAATGGTCTGGATTTTTGCCTGTATTACAAAGACCTCATCGATACAATCCAGCGAATGGATTCATAGCGACAGCAAATGAAAATCTTACTTCATCCGATTATCCTTATTTGTCTTCACTTGGCTTTCATTGGACAGACTCCTATCGTGGAGATCGTATCCGAAGTATACTGTTCAGACACGATTCATTCACCATAGAAGATAATAAGACGTTGCAAAGTGACTGGTACTCAATACCCGCCAGCGAAATTATTCCATTATTTAACAAGCAAACTTATCCCGATACCAGTGTAAACAATGCAATTACAATACTCAGAAACTGGGATTATTATTTAAATCCCGACTCAAAGGCTGCGCCAATTTATATTGCGTTGGAAGAAACATTGAAAGCAAAAGCCATTAAAACGCTGAGTCATGATGAATCGATTAATCCTTCAACCCCCATTTCTACAGTCAGTTTGATAGCCTGGATCAAAGGACTTCATAATAGAGACAGTCTATTGACCGAAGCATTGACCCATAGCATCCATAATCTAGAAAAAATAATGGGTTCTGATCTGAATACATGGAAATACGGAGCTCCGGAATTCAAACACGTTGCCATCAGCCATCCACTTATGAAGGCAACGGAAAATAAGTTTCCTGCATTTGAAACCATAGGTCCCGCCGCCAGGGGAGGCGATGATAATACAGTCAATGCTACCGGTGAAACCAAAAATCAAACGGCAGGTGCCTCATTTCGCATCATCGTAGATTGTGCCGATTGGGATCTGGCGGTATCGATCAATACACCAGGTCAAAGCGGCATCCCAGGCAACAAACATTATCAGGATCTATTTAAACTTTGGACTAAAAATCAGTATTTCCCATTATATTATTCTAAAGATAAAATAATGATGAATGTAGATGAAAAATATAAATTGACCAGATAGATACAAAAGCTGAAAGCCCTAATCATGGTGATCTTTTATTTCATATACATTCAATCGAATTCGTTTTTTATTAAATGGATTTCTCAAACCCACGTTAAACTCTTTAGAATCCAATAGGTCCACAACATCCTTATGAATCCAATCATGCTGTCCCTGAACCAATACCAAATAGTGCTTTTCGTATTCGGTGTGGATTGTGTCTTTAATAATCAGTGGTTTTGAATTTGTGTTGGTATACTCCAATGCATGATAAGGTCGTGGTATCCAGGCGTGAGCGGTCATATCCGTATACACACATGCACGTCGGTCCAAAATACTGTCCAACCACTGTCCTGCTGCATATCCGTACGAATAATTTGATTTTATACTGTTCTCGAAATAGGGTGATAAAATAGAAGGACCCAATCGGAAAGCTCCAAATATCCACAGCGGTATCAATAATAGAAATTGGATTTTAATAATGGAGTCTGCAACCTGTTTTATTTTATTCGAAGTACAAAGATGAATGGATGCAGGAAACGTCCAATACACGATCTCCAATAAAAATCTCGAAGTATGCTGACTTGCCATCAGGGAGATACCCAAGAAAAATACAAGAATGCGTGTAGAGAATGTTTTCCATGAAAAAAATAGGGCACTCAGGACACAGAATACGGGAGCACCCAAAACAGTATCTATATGTCCAAGGCTATCCGGAATAAATAAATTGACAGGAAACGCAAACCTGGATTCTTTGTAGTGGGACAAAGAGGTCATGAACGAATTCAATTCTTCCGTTTTGTTAAATAGGAGTGGGGATAAAGGATTGTGTACATCGTGATATTTAATTACGGCCAAGGGAGCCAGGAGACAACACAGGATCATGGAATGTATCAGTATCATTTTAACATCCCAATGACTCCTGAAAAAAATAAAAACTGTCAGTACAAAACCGGAAAGCAAAAAAGAATATTTCAGCTGAATATAAAATGCGAGGCACAAGCTGATCAAAAGCCAATCGGTCCTCCTGATTACAATATTTTCATTGGATAAAATATGGAAGAGAATGGTGGAGCACGCAATGCCCGTCAATTGATGCTTTTGACCTCCGATTAAAAACAATAAAACAGGAATGGATAAGTAAGACATTATTAAGGGTGCGGAATCATTAGGATACAGGGAGGTAATGGCTCGTAGCATACATACCAACCCGATGAATTGAATAAAAGCACCGTATTGGGAACAACCTAACCGCAGGCCGAATAAATTAAGAATTTCACCAAAACCGATCAGATGATAATGGAAAATATCATATGGAATTTTTAATTGATGCCTGGATAACCAATAGGCAGGAGCACCCAAATGATAATTGATAGAATCGGCATCTGTCGGAGTCGATAAAGAAACTAAGAATATACACAATAACGTCAGTCCAATGGCCAAGTACAAATAATTTCTTTTATCAAATTGAAATAACAACGCGTTGAGCTCTTTGAAGAGTACATTGCCTTTTTTAATAAGAAAAAATCCAGCAGAAATAATTAATGCCAGATGAAGACCGATGAGCAGACTACTTTGAGGAGACAGAAACCTGGCCACCAGCACAGTATAGACGCTGACCACTAATAATAAAAAATAAAAATAAAGGGATCTGTAAACCACTTCTTTTCTCTTCCAGACCAAAAGGCCAATATGATCTGCATTGATGGCCAGGGATACTCCACTCAGTACAGTAAGTAACGGAGCTAATGGCGATGGAATGGTATACTGCTCTAAATTTGTCAATTATCCCTTTATCAATAAGTGAATGTAATCAAATTGAAACTTTCTATTGAGACCCATACGCCCATCCTATGGTCTGATCCCAATTTTTATTACCTTACAGCTTATAAAAGACCTTATTTATGGATATTGACAGAAGAGAATTTTTACAACAATCTACGCTTGCTGCGGGAAGTTTAATTCTGCCCAACGGTATGATAAAGAAATCAATGAATGTAAAGAAAAGACTCGCCATGGTGGGTACCGGCAGTCGTGGCCCCGGGACATGGGGAAAACCAATCCTGCAAACATATGGAGACCTGGTAGAGTTTGTAGGTTTATGTGACATCAATCCGGGGAGAGTGGAATATGCAAAAAAATACATAGGCGCAGATTGCAAAACCTATACTGATTTTGATTTGATGCTCAGCGAAACCAAACCCGATACGGTGATCGTTACGACCGTCGATGCAACTCATCACGAATTTATTATCAAAGCACTCAATGCCGGAGTCGATGTCATTACAGAAAAACCGTTGACTACAGACGAGGTCAAAGTTCAAAAAATATTGGATGCTGAGAGAAAATCGGGCAAAAAGGTCATTGTAGCTTTTAATTACCGGCACAATCCTCATGCAACGAAACTAAAGGAAATACTGGCGGCCCATCGGGTCGGAAAAATTACTTCCGTTGATTTCCACTGGTATCTCAATGTATATCATGGAGCAGATTATTTCCGTAGGTGGCATGCTTTTGTCAACCGCAGCGGGTCGTTGTGGGTGCATAAGGCAACCCATCATTTTGATTTACTCAATTGGTGGATAGACTCTGACCCGGTTGAAGTGATGGCCTATGCACAACTCAATCACTATGGAAAAAATAATTCTTTCAGAGGAACCTCTTGTCGCACCTGTGATTACAAAAATACCTGTAAGTTTTATTGGGACATCACCAAGAATCAGGAATATGTGAATACCTATGTCAATAACGAAAAGTACGATGGATACATCCGGGATAGTTGTGTTTTCCGTAATGAAATCGATATCTGGGACAAGATGTCGGCGCAAATTGTGTACGCCAATGGAGTTACCGTAAATTATTCATTGACGACCTATTCACCCTACGAAGGTTGGAAGACATCTTTCAATGGTATGAATGGCCGCATCGATACCTGGGAAGATATCCCCTTCCTCGACGAAGCCGTTGATCAGGCAGGACATCACGCTGCTGAAATGAACCAGAATGCAAACGAAAAACCCGATGGCTTTAATGACATCTTTATTATGGATAATTTCAGCAAGAAAGGTGAACATGTCTATGTGCCTAAATACAACAGTGGTCATGGAGGAGCTGATAGCAGATTGCATGAAAAGATATTCCGAAACCCGACAGGAGAAAATCCAAATAAAATAATGGCCGGCACCCGGGATGGTGTCATGTCTTGTATCATCGGAATTGCTGCCCGCAAAAGTCTTGCCTTGAATAGGCCTATCCGCATAGCCGATTTGATTGATATACCTCCAAGCCCGACAAGAGGTGCTTGATTAAATGCAATCTTTTATCTGATAAATCAAGGTCAAAACAAATTTGTTTTGACCTTTGTCATAATATAGGGTGGCTTGGGTCTTCAGGAATTTGTTTAGCAAAAACGATTTAACCCTTCTGGCCGAACCTGCTGAAAAAATATTAATTCATTTAATTACTTCTTCCATCCTAAGATGATCACTCCGCCGATCACCAATCCGGTACCGATTATTTGAAAAAAATCAAGGTTTTCTCCTAAAAAGAAATAAGCCAGGAGGATCGTCGATACCGGACCAATTGCAGAAAGGATGGCAGAATGATTGGAACCAATTAATTGGATGCCTCGAGAAATTAAAAAATTGGGAATTACGGTAGCCACGATAGCCAACAGAATACCGTACATGACCATATGACCCTTTAAATCGCTCAAACCATACTGTCCCTGCACAACATAATGAATCAATACACCGGCAGTTGCACTCAACATCGCCAGTGAAGTATATCGCAAGACATTGATCTGTTTAAGCAGTCTACCTGTACCTACCAGGTAACTGGCGTATGTGACCGAACACAAAAAAATCAATCCGCTACCCAGCAGCATGTGTTGCATTTCTTTTGCCTGCCACATTTCATTGTAAAAGGTAAAACAGATTCCTGCATAACACAAAGACAATGCAGACAATTGCCTTCTTGTAAATGGTTCTTTAAATACATAATGATTTATCAATACCGTAAAGGTGGGGTATAAAAATAAAATAAGTCTTTCAAGCCCCGCTGTAATATATTTTAGCCCGATGAAATCTAATAAACTGCTTAGATAATAACCTAATAATCCCAATCCAATAATCGAATACCATTGCTTTGTGGATAAGGGTTTGACTTCTTTATTCTTTGAAGCAACGTATCCGGTGATTAAAAAGAACGGCAAAGAGAAAACCATTCGAAGAGCTAATAATGAAATTGGATCTACCTGGGTCTCTCTGAATGAAAGTTTGACGATGATTGCTTTAGTAGAAAACATGATCGCACCGATCAAAGTAAACAGATAACCTTTGAGATGGGATCTTGATTCCGTCATACACATCACAATTTTCTGATATAATATTCAATTCTTGCTTACAGTTTTTCACATATCTCCGGTTTCTATCATCTGTTTGTGATCATGATGAATGATTTATTTTAAAACTGATCTGTCCTTCATCCTGTTGAATATTATTTAATTGTGAATAAGAATGCAATATTTCACTTGAAGTTAAACTGAAAATGAAATTGAAATACACATTAATTTAAAATGCTATATGATAATTTCATACTATTTAAAAAAATATATTAGTTCATTATTTAACCTATATCTAATTGTAAATGAAATTCTTTACGAATAAATAATAAAAATATATGTAAAATTATGTTAAAGGCAAACAGAGTTTGGCAAAATCTTTGTTATATTTAAAGTATAGACCAGTGATAATCAAAACTTTATTCGTCTATTTTCACTTATTTAAAGTAATAAGCAAGAAGTAAATGATAATAATTATCAAAGCATCGAATGTATGTTTTGATTCATTTATAAAGAAGTAGTTTTCTTATTTTGAGACCTTAGTCTTCTGCCCGGATTTGTAGTTCAAGTCTGGGCTTTTTTATTTTATTTAAATTTTTGAATCTAAAATTCCAACGTGGATCATTGCTTATCTTCACATCATGATTTTAAAAGATAAAGTAGCCCTCATAACCGGAGGAAGTCGGGGTATTGGCGAATCACTCGTAAGAAAATTTGCATTGGAAGGTGCCAGGGTAGCTTTTACGTATTCATCCTCTGCATCCAAAGCAGACGAGATTGTTGCCTCCTTGTCACCTGCTCATGTAAAAGCATATCAATCCGATGCTTCTTCGTTTACCCAGGCAGAGACATTAATCAAGCAAGTCATAGCTGATTTTAGTCAAATCGATATACTTATCAATAATGCCGGCATCACCAAAGACACGCTCATGTTGCGCATGACCGAAGATCAATGGGACGAAGTCATCCGGGTCAATCTCAAATCAGCTTTTAATCTTACCAAGCATGCGCTCAAACCAATGTTATCAGCTAAAAATGGTTCGATCATCAACATGACATCGGTCGTCGGGGTTTTTGGAAATGCCGGACAAGCTAATTATGCTGCCTCCAAAGCAGGCATGATTGGTTTTACTAAATCCATTGCAAAAGAAGTTGGTAGCAGAAATATTCGTTGTAATGCAATAGCACCGGGATTTATAGAGACCGATATGACTCATGCATTGGATGATAAAACCAAGGAAGCCTATTTTTCAAATCTCGCCATCAAAAGATTTGGGGCAGCGGATGAAGTAGCGGACCTGGCAGTTTTTCTCGGATCCGATTCATCCAAATACATCACCGGGCAAGTGATTAGTATTTGTGGTGGTTTGAATATGTAGTGAGGATGAAAAAAATTGCAGTTTTATTTTCACTTTTTGCTAGTATAAGTTGTAGCCCCCGTCTTGTTACCCACCTCATCAATCAAAACGAAATAAAGATCCAGCCTGATCTTGTATCCCGATCGAATCCATCCGGCATCGAGACCTGTTTTGATCCTGCATCCTATGTTCTCGATACATTGCATCGTGACCATACCCCGATGCGCTACCTAAGGGTCAGTTTTCACTTTGTAAATTCAAAGGACAGCACCCACAATTTTAAAGAAGACAGTGGCAGAGTATTTGCACATCGTTTACTTCATGTCATGCAATTATTGTTTGACAGCAATAACAAACTCTGGCTGCCGCTACATAATAAAATTCCTGTCATACCGGTGAACATCCAATATGTATTGACTGGGATAAAAAAAGCAGACCAGGGTATCTATTTTCATTATGATGATCAACTTTATTCGTACATCCATGTAGGTCCTCGCAGTAATAATGCCAGCCGGGAAGTCATCGATCAATATGGATTAGGAACCGATAGCATCATTAATATATTTATCATGCCCCACCATCCGGACAGTGTCAAGTCTAAAACGTACCAGTCGGGATGTGTCGGAATAGCCCTTGGTACTTCCTTGAAGATAGCCGGTGTGTATGAAAAAGCCCTCAATGAATGGAATGTACGGGGTACATTTAATCATGAAATAGGTCATATACTGGGCCTGGAACATGCCTGGACCTACGATGGCTGTGAAGATACCCCTTTGCATGATAATAAATGCTGGGTACCGGAAATGCCTGGATGCAAAGACAATACATCCAATAATATGATGGATTATAATGCTTGGCAATCTGCGCTATCGCCGTGCCAGACAGGAATCATCCATAAAAATCTATCGGATACCAATTCATCCGTAAGAAAATTATTAGTACCTACCTGGTGCCAATACGATAAAAATAAAACTGTAAACATCCAAGACAGCATAGTATGGCTTGGCTCAAGGGATATGGAAGGGGATATTGAAATATTACCCAATGCAAGTCTTACCGTAAAATGCAGAGTATCCATGCCTAAAGGATCCCGCATCCTCGTACATCCCGGAGGAAAATTAATTCTGGAAAATGGTTTGATTCATAATGCTTGTGGTTATGACTGGAATAATATACAAGTGTTATCACAAGGCAATAAGACCGGACAAGTGATCAGAATAGTATCTGTTGATAAAAAAGGTAATGACAGCATAGGTCCTGTGAATAAACTTGAAATGAGAAAGAAACATTAATTCTTCCGGTTGTAATCTGATGATCGTTAGATGATGGGATCTTAAGTACCCTTGTGCAAAAATAACCTGTAGACTTAACCGGAGTTATCAGAGTTTTCCATTAGCTTCACCAAATAAAAAACTTTTCATGTCAAGATATA
>CALMKY010000131.1 GCA_937867195.1 uncultured Saprospiraceae bacterium
AATCCTATGCGTATGGTATCAAGCCTAAAAATGCGGAGCAGGTATTTGCTCTTGATGCGCTGCTAAATGAAGATATCAAATTGGTTGCATTGGAAGGTGTTGCCGGTACCGGAAAGACCTTGCTTGCATTGGCTGCTGCCCTCGAACAACTGAGTAAGTATAATCAAATCATATTGTCAAGACCCATTGTACCGCTGAGTAATAAGGAGATTGGATTTTTGCCCGGAGATGTGGATGAAAAAATCTCACCTTATATGATGCCCCTCTGGGATAATCTCAAATTTATCAAATCAAAACATAAGGATAACAGCAAAAAACATCAGGCCATTGAACAATTGCAAAAGGATGGTAAGATCGAAGTGACAGCATTGACTTTTGTCAGAGGCAGATCCCTTGCCAATGCATTCTTTATCATCGACGAAGCACAGAACCTGACACCACATGAAATTAAAACCATTATTTCAAGAGCCGGCGAAGGTACCAAAGTCGTATTTACCGGTGATGTGCACCAGATCGATTCGCCTTATATGGATGAGCGCAGCAATGGATTGACTTATATCATTGACCGGTTAAAAAATCAACCTTTATTTGCTCATATAAGATTGACGAAAGGAGAAAGATCCGAATTGGCAAACCTTGCAAGTAAATTACTTTAATAATTCAGAATGATTTCGAGTGCCGTCCTAAGGTTGGGCACCACGTGAGTATGAGGATAAGATAATAATTCATTGGCTTTTATTTGATCTTTCGCTATACCGATGTTCAAAGCACATTTAGCGTTATGACCTTCTTTCAGGTCCACTGGAGTATCTCCTATTTTAGCAATTTGTCCCGGATCGTTGATCTTTGTTTTTTTCATGATGTACTCAATCATATCAGGAGCAGGTCTTCCTGCCAACACCTGATCAGCACTGATGGCGACGTCCATGACATCATTCCATCGCAGGGTATGCAAAATGGTTTTCATGATCTTTTTTCCAAAGCCGGTGTTGACAGCAATTTTGTAACCATGTTCTTTAAGCTTAGTGATCGTGGTATTGGCAAAAGGCATGGGCTTTGCGTGGTGCGTATAGTAGTCGATCATACCTTCATTAAAAGAAGTATGGATTTTATTAGCCAGGGTTTGCTTTCCTTTTAATTGCGGAAAATGATTCAATAAGGTCAATATAGCTTTTTTCTTTTCTACTCCCATTTGGCCATCGACCAGATCGGCATCCAAATGTAAATCGGCTTCGTGAAAAGCTTTTATAAAATATTTTCTAACGTAGTTGTGATCCACCACAAGGGTGCCGGCCAGATCAAAGACGCATAGTTTGATTTGATTGGATTTCATTCAAAATTAATTTTGGTCCAATATCATTACTACTAGCCAACAGTCCAGTATTACAGATATTATTTTTTTATTAATTCAACCGTAAGAGGTGTTGAATTCATTTTAAACATACTTAATTAATCCTGACATAACTTCTACTTAATCTATAGCTTTGATTTTTGATGGATAATTAATTCAATTCAATCGTGAAAGTCTTAATTTGTCCTTTGAACTGGGGTCTTGGCCATGCGACCCGGTCAAGTCAACTGATTGAATCCATGATTCAATCAGGTCATGAAGTACACCTTGGGTCAGATGGTTTGGCAGCAGTGACCCTACAAAAAGCATATCCTCAATTACCCATGCACACTCTTGCCTCTTTGGATATCCAATACGGTAAATGGTTTTGGGTAAAACTATTTAAACAAGCCTATCATTTGATAGCCTGGGATTTAAAGGATCAGGTCAGAATTAAAGAATTGCAAGACCAATATCATTTTGATCTCATCTTATCGGATTCGAGGACGGGTGCCCGATCCAAAAAAACAAAATCGATTATGCTGACACATCAATGTACCCCGATCGTACCGTTTAATTTTATCATAGATAAAATGTATTGGTCCAGGCTGAAAGAATTTGACGAAATCTGGATACCCGATCTGCCCAATCAAAAGCTATCGGGACAATTAAGTAATTTACCCAATGCAATCAAAAGAAAATACACCGGCTATTTATCAAGGATTCCCAATCATACATTCGATACCAATAAAAACCAGATAAAAAATAAGGTCCTGGCCATTGTGTCGGGTCCTGAACCATCGAGAAGTGATTTCGAAAAAAAACTAATGCAAGAACTAAAATTTAGTAATGCCATCATTGTGGGTGGCAGGCCCGATCGTACCAACCAGGAAAATGGATTGATTCAATACTATTCTTATCTCGATGCGGAATCACTTGCTGTTGAAATAGAGAAAGCTGAATATATCATATGTCGAGCAGGCTATAGTACTTTAATGGATCTCACCGCCTTTCGTAAAAAACTGATCATGGTACCCACTCCGGGTCAACCGGAACAAAACTATCTTGCCAGGCACATTCAGGGAATGAACATGGGTATCATCTGGAATATGAATCAATACACCTGGCCCCAAATCAAAATACAGGTGGATAAAAAATCGGCCTTTGGTATTGAAAACCAACCCGAACTACTGGAAGAAGCAATTTTATCATTGAATTAATATTTTTAAAATTGTCAATCGATCTAACATTATAGTTTGCAGTTATCTTCACTTATAACCATTTACACATTTTTATTTTTCTCTTCATATAGTATTAATAATAACTTATTCTATCCATAACGCTCAGTTTAATTGTACTTAATACTATGGTTATAGTTTTGAATACTAAAAAAGATAATGACCCGACGCGAACCAAAAGTAGTGGTGATATCCGATACACATTTAGGAACCTACGGATGTCACGCTAAAGAACTCTTACAATACCTCGACTCGATCAAGCCTGAAATTTTAGTCCTCAATGGCGACATCATTGATATTTGGAATTTTAAAGTCAGATATTTCCCCCAATCTCATACCGATGTACTTCGCAAAATACTGAAGATGGCAAGCCAGGGTGTAACCGTGTTTTATATACCGGGCAATCACGATGAAAAAATAAGAGAATATATCGGATTGCATCTGGGAGGAATCAAAATTGTCGAAAAACTCATTCTTAAAATAGATAATAAAAAATACTGGATATTTCACGGAGATGTTTTCGATGCGACTACAAGAGGAACTGCCAAGCTCATAGCGAAACTGGGAGGTAAAGGGTATGATTTATTGATCTGGCTTAATCATATCATCAATAAAACATTATTGTTTTTCGGAAAGGAAAAAATGAGTTTTTCCAAAAAAGTAAAATCGGGAGTAAAAAAAGCAGTTGCCTGGATCAATAATTTTGAACAAACCGCCATCGATTTAGCGATAGAGAATCATTATGATTACGTCATCTGCGGGCATATACACCAACCTCAGATCAGGGAATGCACTAATCAGCATGGCTCCACCACGTATCTCAATAGTGGAGACTGGATCGAAAATCTCACTACCCTTGAGTATGATCAAAAAGCATGGAGTATCTATCATTACGAAAAATCAAAATTTCTTGCTTCCGTGCCTAAAGAATTTAAGTCTGCCAATAAAGAACCAAATCAGGAAGCCCTATCTGAAATACCGGAATCTATTTATGAACTCATGCCAATATGAAAAAAATACTATACTCTATACAAGCCACAGGTAACGGTCATGTTTCCAGGGCCAGGCAAATCATACCTGAATTAAAGAAACATGGTGAGGTAGATGTATTCCTGAGTGGACAAAATTGTACGTTACCGGTACCTTTTCCTGTAAAATACAGCAGCACGGGCATATCCTTGTTTTATAATCAAAAGGGAGGAATCTCAGTGCACGATATAGTATCTAAAAATCAATGGTCCGAATTGTATAAGAAATCAACTACACTCCCGGTCAATGAATACGATATCGTACTGAATGATTTCGAGCCCATCACTGCATTGGCCTGTGCCCTCAGGAAAAAAAAATCATTACAGGTAAGTCACCAGGCCAGTTTTATCAGTAAAAAAACACCCAGACCTGTATATAAAAATCCTTTGGGAGAATGGATACTAAAGAATTATTCATACTCTTCAGAAAATATTGGATTTCATTTTGACCAATATGATCATTTTATACAAAACCCGGTTATTAAGCAGAATATACTAAATGCACTACCAATCGATCTGGGTCATATCACCGTCTATATCAGTGGTTTTAAAAAGTCATTTTTAAAGGAGTTGTTTAATTATTTTGACCAGATTCCGTTTCATTGTTTTGTGCCGCAAGTACAGGAAGATGAAATCGTGGATAATATTGTTTTCAAACCCATCCGTGATGAATCATTTGCTCAAAGCATGTTGACCTGTCACGGTATCATTACAGGCGGCGGATTTGAAACACCTGCTGAAGCATTGTATTTAAAGAAAAAATTATTATCCATACCCATTCGCAATCATTACGAACAGGAATGCAATGCAGCTGCATTGAAGAAAGCGGGGATCCTGACAGGAAAATTAAACTCAATGGATCAAAGTAAGGCATTGATCAAAGAGTGGCTTAACTATCAACAGCCGGATGTAAAGATCATTCCTAATCAGGTAGATGATTTAGCAAAGCAAATTGCATCATTTGCTTAATGCATCAAATTTTACCTTTATAGATTAAGCCTGTATTTCAGAATCTGCGGTTTCATGTAAAAGTTTTCTTTTAATTAATTTTTACTTTAATTCAAGTTTACATCGGTAGTCTACTTTTGATTTTATTATAAAGACAACTACTCATGAAATCTATTTTTTATTTTATCTTTTGTGTGACTTCATTCACCTGTTGCTCACAATCCAAACAAGAAGCTGCCTCTTCGAAACCTGAAAATATCATCATTCTTACTCTCGATGGAATGCGATGGCAAGAAGTATTTAAAGGAATCGATACAGCACTGGTAAATGATAAAAAATTTACAAAAAATAAATCTCAATTACTGTCTGCCTATTGGGATGAAGATCTTGAAATAAGGAGGAAAAAATTATTTCCTTTTCTATGGACGGAAATCAATCGTCTAGGTATCCTGGCAGGCAATCGTGAATATGATAATAAAATCGATAATAAAAATCCGTATTGGTTTTCTTATCCCGGGTACAATGAAATCTTCACGGGATTTCCTGATTCGGCCGTACATTCTAATGACAAGAAGTATAATTCAAACGTAAGCGTGCTTGAATACTTGCAAAATACACCGGATTATAAAAATAAAATTGCTGTATTTGCTACCTGGGATGTATTTCCATTTATTTTTAACCAACCCCGAAGTGGTATTTATATAAACGCGGATACGACCCTGCCTTCAGAAAATGACGCTTACAGTATCATCAATGATTTACAACGCTTGACTACGAGGCCTCTCAACGTAAGACCCGACCTCCTTACGTATATAGGTGCCAGGGAATATATAAAGAAAAATAAACCCAAGGTAATGTACATCGCCTTTGATGAAACCGATGATTTTGCTCATGCAGGATCTTATGACCAATACATCGCAAGTGCCCATGCGGAAGATGCTATGATCGCCGATCTATGGCATACGGTACAATCTATGGATGAATATAAAGATCATACTTCATTACTCATTACCTGTGACCATGGTCGCGGCGACAAGGTAAAATCTCAGTGGCAGCATCATGGGAGTACTATACAAGATGCACATGAAATCTGGATGGCTTGTATGGGACCGAAAGTCCCCAATGTGGGCGAGCTAAAAACCTCCATGCAATTATATCAGGCTCAATTGGCGGCCACGATTGCAGATCTATTGGGTCAAAAATATACAGCAAGACATCCAATCTTTGAAAAAATTGATTTTAATGCCCTGCGTCCTGAGAGCAATGCTGCAACAGGTGGAAAAGGGAAATAAAATCAAAACGATCCGGTGTACGATGAAAGAAATGACTCCCAATTTTTTCTCAAATCATCTGATGCGATCCTGGGTAATTTTGCCTGACCATTTAATTTTCCTCTCGATGCGAGCCATTGATAAAAACAATTCACAGGAATTTGTTTTACTTCTACCGAATCAACTAAAGAGGATCTTTGCACAGCGTAGTCATCATTTATTGATTTTAAATATGCATCAATATATTGACTGATTTTTTTGGGGTCCATGGACTGATTTGAAGAAACGTACCAGGTATGGGTGACGGACTTTGTTTTTTGACCTGTAACCATGTATTCTTGTATTTCCAATTGATAATGATCATTTAGATATTGTATGGTTTTATGTATATGATCGACTGTGAGATGTTCACCGGTTAGACTGATCTGATCTTTGGTACGACCTATTATTTTGATTTTGCCTGCTTCTTTATCTGTAAATCGAATGACATCGCCGATAGAGTAATGCCATGCACCCGAAGATGTACTGATCAGCAAGGCATAGTCAACATTTTCTCGGACTTCTTCAATGGGTATGGTTTGCACATATTCGTTGATCAACGTACCGTCTTCTTTAAAATAAACTTCATTAAATGGTATAAATTCAAAATAAATATTTTGATTCGTGATCAATTTTAAATCCGGGCTTTGGGTATCCTGATATGCCAGGATGCCTTCAGTAGCAGAATAAATATTGAGATAATGAATGGGTTTATCTAACAATTGATCAAAAGAGGATACGTATGGATCGATGTGGATACCACTGTTTATCAATAAGGTAAGATGAGGCCAGATTTCCTGAATGGAATGCAATCCATACTGTTGCATTACTTTTTCACAAATCAGTTGTATCCAGGCAATATTACCAACTATAAAAGCAATATCCCATTGTGGAGCATGATCGAAGATGGCTTGCATCCTTTCTTCCCATTCAGGCAATAGTTGAATACGACTTTCAGGACGATATAAAGTACTGAGCCAAAGCGGACGATGACGTGCCATGATGCCACTGTTATCACCAATGAAATGCTTTCCCTCTTTGATCAATGATTCGCTGCCTCCAACCATAAGAGACTGTTTACTTAATATATGGGCATTGACATTATGAAACCGCTTGAGGTTAAAAAATATTTTTTTTGAAATTTTATTCCATGCAGAAAGACTCTCCTGCGTGACCGGTATATATTTGCTGGAGGCCTGGGTGGTCCCGCTGGACAAACCATAATATGGTACGATCCCGGGCCAGGTGATATTGCGCTGATCATTTCTGCTCCGGTGCCACCATTCACGTTGCATACGATCATAGGTATAGACCGGTATCCATTTGGCAAATTCGGCACGCGGATCTTTCATTTTAATTAATTCATCAAAATCAAATCTTTTGCCAAATTCAGTGCGTTGAGCAGCCAGTAAAAGTTTTTTTAGAGCTTTTATCTGTTGCGATGCAATGTCTTTAGTAAAGAATGTTTTCTGAGGAATGGTTTGGATGCTTGTGTGCAATAGTTGGCCTACCAATGACATTGTAATGAATATTTTTTAAAATAAAAACCACCAAACTTATTCTTTCATTATGAACTGGATTTTAAACCACTATTAATTTTTTACGAAATGCATCCATCCTGCATAAACTTTAATATTCAGGCAACAATTTGTTCATCTAAACTTCAAATCAGCTTCTTCTGCACTTAGTATTGCCTGAATATGTTTGTGCCCAGTTAAAACAAAACCAAATCAAAATATGAAGTATGTTCTTACCATGCTGTTAAGTGCTATGATGATTTGTTTGCATGCGCAAATCAATGTCAAGGGCACTGTAAAAAGCCAGGATCAGTCTCCAATCATCGGAGCTAATGTATTACTCAAAGGCAGTTCTTTGGGAACCGTCACGAATGAAAATGGTGCATTTTCGATCAATGTTCCCTCAGAATCAATACTCGAAATCTCTTACGTCGGCTATGCAACACAGGAAGTAGCCATTAAAAATCAATCGCAGATCGATATCATTATGACGGAAGAAGCCTCAAATTTAAATGAGGTGGTGGTAACGGCACTTGGAATAGAGAAAGAAAAATCGAAAGTAGGATTCGCAGTACAAACCATTAAAGGTTCAGAATTAACCAAAGCGCGAGAACCAAACCCGGTTAATTCATTAGTGGGTAAGGTAGCCGGCTTAAACGTAGGTGCCAGTGCTGAATTACTCGGTGCCCCCCAAGTATTACTTAGAGGCAGCGATCAGATATTATATGTAGTCGACGGAGTGCCAATCCAATCGGATACCTGGAATATCAGCCCGGATGATATTGAGTCGATTACTGTATTAAAAGGCCCCAATGCCTCAGCACTGTATGGTTCAAGAGGTCAATATGGAGCCATTCAAATCAATACTAAACGAGCCAAAAAAGATGGTAAAGGATACGGCATAGAAGTGAATAGTTCTACTTTGATGGATAATGGATTTATGACCAGGCCTAAAGTACAGGATCTCTATGGCCCCGGTGATCACGGCCGGTATGCATTTAAAGATGGTCGCGGTGGCGGACTCAACGATGGAGACTATGATGTATGGGGTCCAAAGTTTGAAGGACAATTGATTCCCCAATACGATAGTCCGGTAGATCCTGTTACAGGTGAGAGAAAAGGTACACCTTGGATCGCGCGCGGTAAAGATAATCTCCAGCGTTTTTTACGACCGGGTTTGTTATCGACGAATAATGTAGCTATCTCCACAGCCGGGGATAATTATGATTTGAGATTTTCTGCTACCCAGACTTATCAAAAAGGTATTGTGCCTAATACAAAACTGAATGGTTCTAATTTCAATATAAGTGGTGGATTAAAATTTAACGAGAAACTAAAGTTTTCAGCAAGTCTAAATTACAACAGGCAATACACACCGAATATACCGGATGTACAATATGGTCCCAATAGCTCGATTTATAACGTGATCATCTGGGGTGGTGCCGACTGGAGCATGGATGATATGCGCAATTACTGGCAAGCCGGTAAAGAAGGATTGCAACAGATTTACGAAGAATATCAACGATACAACAATCCATGGTTTATGGCCTATGAATGGTTACGCGGTCATTATCGCAATGATATTTATGGTACAGCTGCGATTACCTACGATATTACGAAAGATCTGAGTCTCACGGGGCGCACACAAATTACTACCTACGATTTATTCAGAACAGAGAAATTCCCATACAGTGCTACGGTTTATGGCAGAGAACAAGCCAAAGGTGATTATCGTGAAGATACCCGCAACCTTTTTGAAAACAATTCAGATATTTTACTTTCGTATAAAAAGAATATTACCCGGGATTTTAATATAAATCTTTCCGTAGGAGGGAGTGTTCGCAATTTTAAATACAGGTCTAATTTTTCAACCACGGATTATCTCAATGTACCAGGATGGTATAATCTAAATAATTCACTCAATCCAAAACAAGTGTATAATTATAATTCTGATATGTTGGTCGGATCCGGCTATGGTTTTTTGGATCTTGGCTTTAGAAATTATATCAATCTATCATTGACCGGTCGGGTGGATAAAAATTCTACCTTGCCAATTTCAAAGAATACATTCTTTTATCCATCCGCTTCATTGAGTTTTGTATTGTCCGAAGCGATGAAAATGCCATCTTTTTTGCCATATGTAAAGCTGAGAGCATCTTATGCAAATGTAGGAAGTGGTCTTACCCAGGCCTACATCGGTCCTGCTGATAGAGCTACGGGTGCTGATGTGACGGGATACGGTATCGATTATCAAACAGTATATGGAGGACCTCAATATATCAATTCCGCAGCGTATTCTGTAGTCAATGCATATAACAACCAACCATCGGCGACCTATGCAAACTCGATTGCCAATCCACAATTGAAACCATCTTTCAGTACATCATATGAATATGGTACCGATCTTAGATTTTTCAGAAACCGGGTGGGCATCGATGCTACCTATTTCAGATCGATCAACGGGCCGTCTATATTCAATCTGCCGATATCAGAAGCTTCTGGATATAATAGTCTGGTTCAAAATGGAATTAAGACGGATAAAAAAGGCGTTGAATTAAGCTTAACCACTTCACCTGTCAAATCAAAAAACTTTGAATGGAATGTAGGTGTCAATTGGTCAACCTATAAGGAATATTTAAAAGAAATCTATCCGGGCGTTAATACGCTCAATCAATTCCTTAAAGTAGGTGATCGCATCGATGCATATTATGGTAGTAAATCATATCATACTCCCGATGGTCAACTCATCAATGACGGTAGTGGAAGACCTATCAATAATCCGGTACCGCAATTCCTCGGATATATCAATCCTGACTGGACCTGGGGATTTTCAAATAGTCTCAAGTATAAAAACTTTAGCCTCAATATACAGTTTGATGGTCGGGTCGGTGGTGTCATTGTAAATTATATCCAAAGGCAAACTTTCCGTGGTGGAAGACATATCGAAACCATTGAAGGTGCCTATGGTATTGCACGCGAACAAGATTATAAAGGTGTAAAATCCTTCGTCGGTCCCGGAGTACAATTAGCAAGTGGTAGTATCAAAATCGATGCATT
Source organism: uncultured Saprospiraceae bacterium (assembly GCA_937867195.1). Lineage (GTDB taxonomy): Bacteria > Bacteroidota > Bacteroidia > Chitinophagales > Saprospiraceae > JADJLQ01. Next base: position 10,429 of record CALMKY010000131.1, read on the forward strand.
AGGCAATATCACGAATTATAATGAATTAACTTATAAAACCAATGCAACAGCAACTTTCTTACAGGATTATATCAGCAGATGGTATGCAAGAGATGAAGCAAACCTTATTCAAAGGACCTATGCAAAACTTCGGGAAGTAACTCTGACCTATGCCATTCCAAATTCTGTATTTAAAAAATCAGTTTTCCAAAGTGCAACGGTTTCATTGATCGGTAGAAATTTGTTGTATTTCTCAAGTGCGAGAAACAACGATTTGGATATGGATCAATTCGTAGCTGGATCCGGATTCTCCAGTTTACAGACGCCGACAATGAGACATTATGGTATCAATTTAAATTTAAAGTTTTAATAAACCTTTTATAGCCAATCACATGAAAAATCTATTTTATGATTGTATATGGATTGCAATACTGATTTTTAGTTCATGCTCCAATGATTCGTTCCTGGAGTTTGCTAATGATCCAAACAAACCCACCTCAGCCCCGGCTTCTTTGATTCTCAATCGGGCTTTGTTTGACATCTATGAAAACCCCACTGGTTCCTATGCCCGATGGAATCAATATTATCTGTGTAATTACAATTATTATGGGAATAATGAATATAGTTGGACTACCAATGCGTTTGATTTTTATACATTGAAGAATGTAGTCAAAATGATTGAAGAAAATAAAAAGACAGGTGCACCGGATCTCAATGGGTACAATGCCATGGCCAAATTCCTTAAAGCCTATTTTTCATACCGCATGACGATGAGATTTGGAGATATTCCCATGTCACAGGCATTGCTAGGATCTGAAAATACAGCACCTTCCTATGATTCACAAAAACAAGTGTTTAGTCAAATCTTGCAATACCTCGATGATGCAAATAATGATATGACAAGCCTGATCAACTCAGGAAAACGAAATGTGGAGGGTGATATCTATTATGGTGGTGATTTGGTTAAATGGCAAAAAGCAGTGAATTCATTCAAGATAAGAGTTTTAATACAATTGAGTAAGAGAGTCAGCGAATCAGATCTTCGTATAAAGGAAAGATTCGCTGAAATTTTAGCCAACCCCGGTAAGTTTCCGATCTTCAATTCTAATGCCGATAATTTATCGTTTACCTATATTGCAAATATTAATAATTACCCACTGAATCCGGGTAACGAAGGTTTTGATAAGCGTCGATACAATATGGCAGCTACCTATCTCAATACATTAGTGGCTATGCAGGATCCACGCACGTTTGTGGTGGCAGATCCCGCAGAAGCGTTGATTGCAGCGGGTAAAAAACCAACTGATTTTGATGCGTATCTGGGGGCCAGCAATGGAGAAAGTCTGGATGATATGACATTTAAAATGAATAAAGGAGGATACTCTGCAATCAACCAAAAAAGGTACTATGGCACCTATGGCGGTCCGGAGCCTGGTGTCATAGTAGGCTATGTCGAGATGGCTGAAAATATAGCAGAAGGGATTACCATGGGCTGGTCTGCCGGGGATGCCAATGAATGGTATACAAAAGGGATCAAAGCTTCTTTTAGTTTTTATGGTATCAATGATAATGCGACGATCAATAATTATTTAAATCAGGATATTATTAAATTAAAATCTTCTGCAGAAAGCAAACTCAATCAAATCATAACCCAGAAATACCTTGGAATGTTTCTAAATTCTGGGTTGGAAGGATATTATAATTGGAGAAGGACCGGTATACCTGCTTTTTTGGCAGGGGTCGGTACGGGCAATAGTGGAGTTATACCTTTCAGATGGCAATATCCTACGGCTGAGCGAAGTGCAAATGCATCTAATTATACTGCTACCCTGAGCAGCCAATATGGAGGCAAAGATGATATCAATCTTAAAATGTGGTTGATTAAATAATGCAATGTTCAATCTTTTTATTTGATTGTTTTCTTTTCATACATACTTTACTTTTAGAAATGAAGAACCGGAAGATCTTGCCTTTATCTTCCGGTAATTTTTATTTTTAAACTTTAATTTAATTCCATGATATCAATTGATTCTCATATCCAAATTACTTCTGAAATAATCTCATTATTAAAGAATAAGGGAGATAATCAATACTTTAAAGAAAATGTGACTCAACTGGAGCATGCATTGCAATCGGCTGAAGCTGCTAAAGCCATGACGCCTCACGATCATATCGTCATTGCAGCATTATTGCACGACATTGGACACATCCTTGAAAGCGAACAGGAATCAGAACTTGGTCATATCGATCACGATATCTTAGGTGCAGAATATTTGTCTAAAAAAGGATTTGGAACGGAAGTCACTCATTTGATACGGTATCACGTTGAAGCAAAAAGATATCTGGTGGCTACCGATGAAATTTATTTTGGTAAACTGTCTCATGCTAGCAGAGAAACGTTGGAAAAGCAAGGTGGTGCCATGTCGCCGGAAGAAATTAAACTGTTTGAAAATCTTCCCGAATTTGAAGATATTATAAAAGTCAGGCTATGTGATGATTTAGGTAAAAGAGAAGATATGCATTTGTCCAATCTGGAATCGTATAGATCCATGATTGAAAACTATTTATTGGAAAATAGAATTTAAGTATCGGATTTTTTAAGGCATTCTTAATTGGATATTCATCCATTCTAAGTTTATTTTGAACTATCCTAAACACAAACCTTTGTATAAGCAAATGATAAGGCAAAAAGTATGGAATATCATGGTAATTCATATGATTCTTATACAAAGTTGTGAATATCATCATGAGACAGATCCTGTATCCTGCAATGCAGATCAGAAGCAAATTAGTTTTTCAAAAGATATAAAGCCTTTATTGGCAAACAAATGTCTAGCCTGTCATGCCAGTGTTCGGAATTCAGCGGCTGGAATCATTTTCGAAACCTATGATCAAATAAAGTATTGGGCTCAATCAGGTGATTTAGTGACTTCGGTATCCTCTATCAATGGAAACGTACCCAGGATGCCGGCAGGAGGTGCAGCTCCCCTGACAGAATGTGAAGTTACTTTTCTTCAAAATTGGTTACAACAGGGATTATTAAATAATTAAATTTTATTTTTAATATTTAATTCTGAATTAATATAAATGGCCTGAATATTAATTCATTGTTACCAACGAAGTAATTAATATTCATTTAGCATTTACTTAACATTGCTATGCAAACTTTGGCTCTTCATTTTAAAAAATATATGAAGAGTAAACTAAAATTTTTAATTCAGACTTCTCTTACACTCTTTTTCACTAGCTTTTGGTTATTTACTCAAGCACAGTCGATCAAAGGCAGAGTGACTGACGGCACTACCGGAGAACCATTGGTAGGAGCCCTGGTAGTCGTAAAAGACATGACCGATAAAGCTGCACTGGTGCAACTGGATGGTGGATTTCAAATCAAAAACCTCAACCCGGGTGATTATGTATTGACCATTGAATATCTGGGATATAAAAAATACGAGAGTGATAAAATAACAGTAAAGCCTGAAGAATATAAAACGATTGAAATCGCTGTAGAACCCGAAGTAAGAATGCTGCAATCGATCCTGGTGACAGCTTCGGGCGATAAAGAAGAAAAAACTGCCAGAAGGCTGGAAAAACAAGCCGATCCTGTCCTCAATATATTATCATCTAAGGCAATTCAATTATTACCTGATATTACCGTGGCAAATACGCTACAAAGAGTCAGTGGCATCACTATAGAAAAAAGCAGCAGTGGTGAAGCGAGATACCCGATCATCAGAGGAATGGAAAAAAGATACATCAATACCTTGATTAATGGTATCAAGATTCCAAGTCCGGAGAATAAAAGCAGGTTCGTGCCACTCGATATATTTCCTTCAGAATTATTAGAAAGATTGGAAGTAAGTAAATCACTCACTCCGTCTATGGAAGGTGATGCGATCGGCGGTACCATCAACCTGGTGATGAAAGATGCGCCGGCCCAAAAACTGTTGCAAGCAAATCTATCGGTTGGTTACAATGATTTATTCAATAATCAACCATTTCAAAAATTTGATAAATCATCAATCAGTTTAAAGTCACCTTCTGAAATCAAAGGCAATGGATATGTTACCATTCCTTCCGATTTCAGTTCAGCTCACCTGAATTATTCCGATGTAAACAATCCACTCAATACTACGTTGGGTCTGACGTATGGTGATCGTTACGGTACCAATAAAAAACTAGGATTTATTGTATCGGGCAGTTATCAGGACATTCACCGCGGATCAAAATCAAATTTCTTTTTACCCAATTCACAGCCGGGATTGAACAACATACCCTTGTTTTCTGATCTGCAGGACAGAAGATATTCTGTCCGTAGTAAACGATTAGGGCTTGCCGGAAAATTAGATTATCGAATAAATGATAAAAATAGAATAGCCTTTATCAATACCTATGTAAGACTGGATGATGACCAGACCAGAATTGTTTACGATACCGTTGCACTCAATTCACTGGTGACGAATTGGCAAAGAAGTCAATGGCAATATCAATCCATCTATAATTCAACATTGCAGGGCCAACATCAAATAAGTCCAACCTTTAAAGCCGATTGGGATCTTGTCTATTCTGCTGCCAATAATCACCTACCGGATCAAGCCCAGTTTACCCATCAATATGCGATCGTCTCGACGACCCTTACCGCCGATAAACTACAAGGCTTAAGTCATCTATGGTCTCATAATAAGGATCAGGATAAATCAGCTTATCTCAATTTTACTAAATCATTGAATATTGGAAATTCTACGATGGACATCAAATTTGGCGGAGTCTATCGCACGAAATCAAGACATAATTTTTATTATTCATACAGTCTTAATCCACAACTCAATGAAACCTATTCTAATATCAATAATGCAGTGTGGATCTACAATAGTCCTGCAGATGGTTTAGCTAATTTTAATGGCAACGATTATTCTTTCGACGAAAAAATATCAGCAGGATATGCTCAATTAAAATGGACCATCGCCAAAAGACTTGAAATACTCGGGGGTTATAGAATTGAAAATACGCACCAGGATTATGCTACAGCTTTGGGTCAGGAAGTAAATGCTAAATCAGGTACGATTCAATACACGGACGTATTGCCATCTTTACAGTTTAAATATGCAATCAATAATAATCAAAACCTGCGAATATCATATTACCGCGCATTAGCAAGACCACAGTTCAACGAATTAATACCCGATGGTCCCGATGGTGAATTTTTTAAAGAAAGAGGTGACCCGGTCAATTTACAACATACCCTTGCAGATAATATCGATCTAAGATATGAATATTACGGGCATGGTCTGGATCAATTCCTAATCGGTACTTTCTATAAAAAATTGCAGGACCCAATAGAGATTTCTGCTGTAAAACCATTGAATGTAAATAGTCTTTATCTGCAACCTGTCAATGTGGGGAATGCAACCAATTATGGTTTAGAAACGGTGATTGCTAAATATATAGGTGCTATCGGCTTCAGTGCAAACTATACTTACACCAAATCCAGTATTACCAACGATCATATGATTTATTCGACACGGAACGATCAAGGCCAAATCGTATCTAAAACCGTATCCGAAACCAGGCCATTGCAAGGTCAATCCAATCACATCGGTAATGTATCCCTGATTTATAAAAACCCTAAACTCGGCCTTGACATCCAAATTGCAGGTGTGTATACCGGAAAACGAATCAATTTCATCAGTCCGTATCTAGGATTGCATTATTGGCAATCACCGACAAGCCAACTCGATCTTTCATTTGAAAAACGGATAATTCATAAAATTACATTGTATGGAAAATTAAATAATCTGACCAATGCACCTTTTGAATTGTTCTTACCGCAGTCTTATAATAAATATCTTACTACCAGTGGATCAAGAGCCTTAGCCCTCCAGTCGGATCCTGAAAATAAGATCATTATTCAAAAGGATTATTATCACACATCTTATTTATTCGGTCTCAGATATAAATTTTAATCAACCCAACCATTTTATTTACAAATGAAAAATAGATTCAATTTTTCCTTATTGCTTTTTACATTGATTGTATGGTCATGCAATAAGCCACTCGATGATAAAGATCTATGGAAAGCCATCATTGCTCCTGCCAATCCGATCAGCGATGCAACCTGCCTCACCGGTTCAGTAAAAGGAACTATGTTGGCAGGCAAAACATATACTGTATGTGGAGATCTGTTTATTAATGAAGGTGATACTCTTTTGATTGAAGAAGGTGTTACAATAAACTTCAGCGTCAATGCCAACGGGGGTGCCCCGGTGGGTATAGGTGTAAAAGGCACATTGCTTGCCTTGGGAACACAAAATCGTCCCATTAATTTTACGTTCCCCGGTGTAACTAAAACGGATGAGCTCGGTGCCAATCCCAATACCGATCCGGCATTAAAAGGTAAATGGACAGGTATTATAGGTGCTCCTACTTGTCCCATGATGATCATCAAATGGGCTCATGTCGAATTTGGAGGTGCTGCTATCTCTTCTGCAATGAAAACTTTTACATCCGGTACAAGCCCCTATTCATTATATTTTGCCAACCCCAAAGGAATATTTGTTTTAGAAGATTCATGGATCTATGGCAGTACCGATGATCCCTTCCGTATCAATGGAGGAAAGATCGCCGTGATGCGAAATACTTTTGAAAAATGTGGCTATACCGGAGGTGAAGCAATGAATGCAAAAGCTGGAACCATTGGTGATTTTGCGTATAATCTTTGTATTGGAATGGCTACCAATGGACCCAAACTATCCAATATCAATGTTGCAGTGGGTGTGCCCAGTAGTAATGTAAGAATATATAATAATACCATTGTCAATTGTGGATATCGTCGCGCTGCCGCCGGCCGGGGTGGATCTATTAATTTTGAAGAAGGAGCCGGAGGTATGGCGTATAATAATCTTATTGTAAACTGTAAGTTTGGATTAAGAGTCGTCAACAACCCTATTGCGGATACAGCCAATCTGCGATATGGCTATAATTGGTATTATGCAGATTCTGTTTCCGTAGCCAGTCAATTCATTCCATCTTTATCGGTCAGTACGGCCATCTCACAACCCCAGGCAACGGATGTTCCCAATCCATACAATTATTTGCCTGAAGGGTGGAAGCCGGGTAATGTATATACGGCGCCTCAAAGCCTGGTGGGTGCCAATGATCCTCAATTTATCAATGGTCCGGTACCGTTACCGACTGGGTTAAAGCTTGCGGATATAGCAGTGGTCGGTAAATTCAATTTTGCATTGAAACCGTCTTCTCCATGTATAGGAAAAGGGTATATCGGGTTTAACCCCAAAGCAGATGTACCGGTTGACTTAAAATACGGTGCTACGGAAATCACGCCTCCCGGTAAAGATATCGGTGCTTATCAAAGCAATGGCCGAGGGAATCATCATTAAAAAAATATTCATAACAAAATCGTTTCAATATTTATTCTACGCTGAGTAATGCCTGATCCATTTGATCGGGCATTTTTTTGTTGAGATAAACT
>CALMKY010000132.1 GCA_937867195.1 uncultured Saprospiraceae bacterium
ATTCTGAGTGTTCTCAGATACTTTATCATGATTTATCTTGTGAAGCATAAAAGCCCTGATGTCTTCCATACTTATATCTGTGGCGGATTTTTGAGCATAATGGTTTAGAAACTCGACCATACATGAAAGATAGGTTTTGTGTGTACTGGGCTGATATCTCTGTACGATCAGCTGTTCTTTCATTTTGAGTAAGGCTGATTCGTGATACGGAGGAAGAATCATCTTGGTTTTTATTTCTTTTGGAGGTACTAATTGTTTTGGATTATATGAAGAGGGTCTTATCACTTCCTGTAATTTTATTTCCTCGCAATTAATTTTTATTGTACCCACATTTAATTTCTTTTTAATCAAGGACCAATGATCGCTGGAATATGGAATTAACCAAAGTTTGTGTTGAGTATTCCAGTATCGTACCGGAAAGGATTTTATTTGTTCCATTTCATAGCTGCCTGTCTGTACTTTGATTGCGAAGTAAATGTTTTGAGCCGGGTCTGATGCTTTAAATAGTTCCATAAGTGTCGTAATTAATCCAGGCAAAAATATATATAAGTTCCACTGGAAACATGGTCTGACATCCATATTTTATAAATTTATACGATGACAACCGTTGTCAACGGATAGCAACCGTTGGATGACTGGTCTTTTATTATTTTGAATGCAGGAATCTGTAACTTGAGCCTGGCTTTCTTAAATAAAATCACTCTAATGAACATGGAAACCCGACTCTGTAAAATTTGTAAATCACCTTTATTCGGAAGATCGGATAAAGTATTTTGCTCCGTAAAGTGCAAAACAACCTATCATGAAAAATTAGCTGCCGTCACATTGGAGGCATCTTCCAGGATAGATAAAATATTACATCGAAATCGATCTATCTTGCTTGAAGTCATGGGTAAACAAACTGCACGGAAAAAAATCCGCCGACAGGTACTCGATCAGAAAAAATTTAATTGGACGTACATGACTCATTACCATCTAAATTCTCAAAACAAAATGGTCCATTATGTTTATGATTTTTCATGGACGGTGTTCTCTGATCAGGAAGTGCTGATTAAACGACTGAGGTGAATTCGAAAATATAACTATGTTTTCTGTGAAGGGAATCGGCTTACCTTCTCTTCATGATTTGATCTTCATCGACTTCAATGCTTTATTCCACTCAATGATAAAGTCCGTTGTATGATATGCTTCTTTGTTACCATCATTAGCATGTCCTTTAAAATATTCTGCCATGGCAATTTGTTTGGGAGAGAGATATTGATCAGGATCTGAAGCATGCCCGATGGCTGCATTGACCCGGCTGGCTTGTATTGATAACATGGGTACACATCGATACTCTGTATGCTTAAGATAGTATTGTGGATCGCCATCCGATTTAAAGTTACCGCCTTGTGTTACTTTACTATTGATATGTTTGTATTGATTCAGATTTTTTGCATCTGCATAGATCTGGGAGGAACACGACATCTTCCCTGCTTCATTGATTAATTTTTCGGGAGAGATATAGTTGGGGTCAAAACTTACTTTGACGACTTCGTGGCCATCGACATAGCCAGGCTCTGTTTTGGTGACGCCATTCAATGCTCCGAGCTTGCCCTCACCTTCCCAAAAGCAATACATACCAAAAGTAATTTCCTGGTTTGATGTGCTAAAAGATGAAGCGAGTAACTGCAGATAAGCCGGAACAGGTGCTTTAATAGCTTTTAATGCATGGATCATATAATCTGTAACTCCGGGTGCACTATAATCACCATTTAACCGGGGTTGGAGATCATCCAATTTGGCGTTTACAATGCGTACGACGGGATTATTCCATGAGGGTTCGTTGAAATAAGCGAGTACTTTGGCATCATCACCCGATTTATTATTGTGAATGGCTAATGGAATAAATTCATTTTCGATGGCTTCGACGATCATGGGATGGCGCATGACATCGGATCCATATCGCTGACAGGTGCTGCATCCCGGTATCTCCTGAAATAGAATCAGAATCGGTTTACCGGATTTGTTAGATTTTTCCTTTGCCTGGTCAAGGTTCCTGAGCCAATGCACATCACCTAATTCCACAGGATTGGTTTGAGCATACGATTGAACAGATAATAGCATCATCAGTGAGGCAATGAATGTTTTAGTCATGTTAGTTTATTTTTTAGATAATCCCATTCAAATTTAAGAGATTATGGATACAAAGCTAATCTCAAAATGATTCGTTAATCATTACAAAGGTTACAGTATACCTATTTCCTGTTTTAATTTTGCGCTTGCATCTGGATGGAGATCCTGTTGTTTTTAAGAACTTCGGTGCGTTTAAGCGGATTGTGAAGAAATCCTGGCCTTCGCTTAAATCAATCATTTTTAAAAACAATTGATCTCAGGCTTCATTGAAATGTTATTTTTTTTGTTTTAAAATATAAAATTCATGTTGAATAAAATTTTCTCACTCTCGGTATTGGCAGGAATCATCTTCGTAGTTTCCTGTAAGAATGATAAGCCGGCTCCGGCGGTTGAAGTGGTCAAAGTGGATACGCCTAAAGTCATCACACATAAACTGGTAAAACTGTGGGAGACCGATACTTTATTTAAAACACCGGAATCCGTTTTATTTGACAAGACAAATAACGTCTTATATGTTTCAAACATAGACGGTAAGGACCCCTGGGCTGCGGATGGAATAGGATCTATCGGCAAACTCGGTCTCGACGGCAAAATAATCAATGCTGAATGGGTCAAAGGTCTGCAAGCGCCCAAAGGAATGGGCCTCCGTGATAGCACACTCTATGTTGCTGACCTCAAGCGAGTAGTCCTCATCGATGTAAAATCAGGTAAAATCAAAAGACAAATCAATATACCATCCGCAAAAGGATTGAATGATATTTCGATCGATCCGACCGGCGTATTGTATGTGACGGACTCAGAAGGCAAACGACTGTACCGCATTGAAGATGGCACCGTATCCATGCTCTTAGATACATTAGCTGCTCCCAATGGTGTCCTCGTGGCAGGTAGAGACCTCTTGGTTTGTAATGAGGGTACACTTTCTAAAATCACTAAAGCCAAAACCCTGGCAGTGATTGCAGATGGCCTGGAAGGCGGAGTGGATGGAGTGGAGCAAGTCGCAGAGGATGAATACCTGGTATCGTGCTGGGCAGGAAGCATCTATTATATCAATAATGATGGGCGAAAAGAATTGCTCTACGATGGCAAGCCGGAAGGTAAAAACACGGCCGATATTGGTTATGATGCAGTCAATAAAATTGTCTATGTACCTACTTTTTGGAAAAACAGCGTAATTGCATTTAATTTGCAATAAAATAAACTCAGATTTGATAAGAAAAAGAGCATGGATAATAAATCATTGCTCTTTTTTAATTAATACAAAAATTGATTCCTACCGGATAGCATCATTACCCCGCACTTTGGTCGAAATGCGAATGGCATCGAGTACGTCGTATACAAATATTTTACCATCACCGACTTCGCCTGTGGTAGCATGTTCCATAAATACCTGAATGCATTTTTCTAAATTTTCATCGCTGATGATACAGATAATCATGACACGGGTCTGTAAAATCATGGTTTGCTCCACACCGCGATAATGTTCTTCATAACTTTTTTGCAAACCGGTACCTTTTACAGGGATCACGGTCAGGCAAGGTATGTTTTGTTCCTTCAATGCTTTTTGTACAGATTTAAGTTTTGAAGGTCTTATAATCGCTTCTATTTTTTTCATGATTTGATAAAATTTGAAATTAAACTATTCAAATGTAGAGTATGATTCTACTCCGAAAGTGCCGGCATCGAGTCCTGATAATTCTTCTTCGCGGGATACCCTGATGCCGATGGTTTTCTTCATCATCATCATGATCCCATACGTCGTCACAAATGAAAACAATGAAATCACCACGACTCCGATCAATTGAGTCATGAACTGAGCTGATCCACCACCAAAAAACAAACCCTTTTCACTTGCAAATAAGCCGACTGCCAATGTGCCGAACAATCCATTGCCACCGTGCACAGCAATTGCCCCTACCGGATCATCGATCCTTCGCCGGTCGACAAATACTACTGTTAACTCCACCAGGATTCCAGCGATCAATCCAATGATGATCGCAGAACCGTGTCCTACCACATTACATCCGGCGGTGATCGCCACGAGTCCGGCGAGTACACCATTGATCACCATGGTGATATCGATTTGTTTGTATCGTATATAAGTATACATCATAGTGGAGATGCCACCGGCGGCAGATGCCAGGAATGTATTGGTCGCTACGGTACCAATCAGTTCCCATTTGCCCACTGCTCCTAATGTAGATCCCGGATTAAATCCAAACCAGCCAAACCAAAGTATAAATGCACCGACCGAAGCCAGCGGCAGGTTATGGCCCGGTATAGCGGTAGCTCCGTTTTCATTGTATTTTCCCCGTCGCGCGCCCAATGCCATGGCAGAAGCTAAAGCGGCAAAACCACCGGCTGCATGGACTGCTGCTGATCCTGCGAAATCATTAAATCCTCTCTTAGCAAGCCATCCCGCAGGATTCCAGGACCAGTCGGCAATCATCGGGTAAATCACAGCACAAAAAATAAATACAAAAATGCAATAAGGCCATACTTTCATTCTCTCCGCCACTGCCCCTGACACGATCGAAATCGCGGCTATTGCAAAACCTAATTGGATAAACCAAAACAGTTTATTGGAAATGGTCAATCCTAAACCCAGATCGGCTGAAGGTATACCGGTATCAAAAGCAAACCAACCATTGGATTTACCATACGCAATGCCAAAACCTATTAAATAAAAAGCAATACCACCGAAGCAAATGTCGATAATCACCTTGGCAATAATGCTCATCGCATTTTTTCCCCTGATAAATCCTGCTTCTAATATCGCAAATCCGCCTTCCATCTGGAAAATCAGTGCGGCGCAGATTGCCACCCATACGCTATCAATGGCATGGGTAAGACCAGCCTGTCCGGCGGCCAGGCCCTGAAGATCATTCATATAATCTTATAATAATTTAATGTACTAATCCTATTTTCCTATCAAAGAAAATCTGTGCAAATGAAAGAAATATCTATGAAATCAAACCTGTTTTACAATTAAAATTATTTTTTTATTAAAACGCAGTTTAAAATCAAAGCTAATTTTCAAGAAAATCTATAAAAAATGAAAAAACCAGTTTTTATACAAAGCGATTACAATCCTATAATAAGCCGGCAGGTAAAGTCTATACCCATGACGATATGCCCAAATCTTAGTCGAACCACTGCTTTTGAAGTGTATATCTATTGATGCACATTGCGATCCCTGGATTCAGGTGGGTGTACAAAATAAATTTCCAAATCATTTTATAAATAATTTAACCAGCAGACGACCAACACGGTAGCTCGAATTCATGGATCCGACCTGCTGAATCGTTCCAGTCCGGGACTAACAAATCAGGTGAATTCTGCGTAATTCTAAATTACCCGGATTCAATATTTAACTACGATACAGAGACTAAGATTTTTAACAAAATCGTTTTTAGAAAAATTGAATCCAACCCCCGGAAGTTAATCTTCCATTGCCAGGCTGCATGATTTTTAGCATGGTTTTTGAATAAGAATGAGGTTGAAGATTAGATTGGTGCATATGATTTACATCATTCTTATTTTCAAACAGATAGATATTTAATTTTAACATAATTAAAGAAATGGCAACTAGCAATCGAATTAAGTGGATGACTGTGATGGTTTCTTTGTTAATGATTTTTTCATTTTTCTACGGAAATTCTCAGGACCTGCATTACTCACAGTTTTATAATGCCCATGTCAATATCAATCCGGCATTGACGGGTATATTTAATGGGGATGTGCGGGTTGCAGGAAACTATAGAAGCCAATGGAAAGCAGTCCCTGTACCTTATATGACATTTACCGGGGCCGGAGATTTTAAAATATATAAGAGACCTGACCGCAGCGATTTTTTTGGCTTAGGCTTGGTATTTAATTATGATCAGGCTGGGGATAGTAAATTGAGTCTGGGTACCCTCGGCATCGATGGATCCTATACAACCCCATTATCTAAAAATAATTTTCTCACATTCGGTGGACAAGTAGCTTTTACTCGCAGGGCTTTTTCGCTCGATGACCTCACATTCGATAATCAATGGAATGGTGTGCAATTCGTACCCACGACCGCCATCAATGAAATTTTTGATCAGACATCTAAATTTATTCCTGACCTGTCAGCGGGTATTAATTACAGGTGGCAGAAATCTGCCCGGACAAAACTAGACTTCGGTTTTGCAGGGTTCCATCTCAATAGCCCCAATGATCCATTTTATACCAAAGATAAAAGTGTAAAACTTCCCGTGAGAATGGCTCTCAACGCATTATTCACTAAGCAAATTTCCAATTCAGTGGATATTATAGCACATGGTATAGCTCAGTTCCAGGGTTCTTATAAAGAAATTTTATTGGGAGGAGGTCCTAAAGTTTATCTCAACCAGGCTCGGGGTAAAAATTATGCCATAGGATTGTATGGTATGTACCGGTTCAGGGATGCGATCGCTCCGGCTTTGCATATCTATTTAAATGAATTGCAATTCGGTATCA
>CALMKY010000133.1 GCA_937867195.1 uncultured Saprospiraceae bacterium
AAGATCCAGGATATTACAGGTGGTCTACCTCGTGTAACAGAATTATTCGAAGCTCGTAATCCTTCCAATCCGGCAGTGGTTGCTGAGATTGATGGTATCGTGACTTTCGGTAAGATCAAGCGAGGTAACCGTGAAGTGATGATCGAAGATGAAAAAACAGGCCAGAAGAGCAAGTATCTCATCGGTTTGTCCAAACATCTGTTAGTACAAGAAGGTGACTTCGTAAGATCGGGTACATCGATCACAGATGGCACGATTGCAGCCCGCGATATTTTACATATCAAAGGCCCGTATGCAGTACAATCGCATCTGGTCAATGGTGTACAGGAAGTTTACCGTTCTCAGGGTATCAATATCAATGATAAACACATCGAAGTAATCGTTCGTCAGATGATGCGTAGAGTCCAGATCGAAGATCCTGGTGATACTCACTTCCTCGAAGGCGAAGCTGTAGATAAACACGAATTTAACGAACATAATGACTGGATATTTGACAAAAAATTTGTCACGGAAGCCGGTGATTCTACTAAGTTAAAACCCGGTGCGTTGGTATCTCTACGCCAGATCCGTGAAGAAAACAGCCAGCTCAAGCGTAACGATAAAAAACTATTAGAGTATCGCGATGCATTACCGGCTACTTCCAGCCCATTATTACTTGGTATCACTAAGTCATCCTTGGGTGTGGAATCATGGATCTCCGCTGCATCCTTCCAGGAGACTACTAAAGTTTTGTCACAAGCTGCTATCGCTGCAGGCAAAGACAAACTGATGGGTCTTAAAGAGAATGTAATTGTAGGTAAGAGAATACCCGCCGGTACGGGTCTTCGTAAGTTTGAAAGATTGCATGTAAATTCTACAGATAATATCATGCAATTGGAAAACGCCGAATAATTAGATATTAATCTATGGATATAAAAAAAGGATCAGGCTTTGCCTGGTCCTTTTTGTTTTTACAGGATCTTATAAAACCGGTGTCAAATGCAGTGGTACTGCTTAACAAAAATTCAGCATTTGTAATATAAATAACCAGCTATAATTCTTGCTTCTTTAACATGGAGCACTTTGGCTCCTGTTTACGATATTCCCTGGAAATTTGATTTAAATGAGCTAAAACAACTGCAGATTTTATTGGTTTTCATGCTTGTAGACATTATATATTTTCCGGACTGCAGGCAATTTTGTTCACTCTGTTCTCATGCCTTCCTCCTTCAAAATCTGTATTTAAAAAAGTTTCGACCATTTCAATGGCTTGATCGCCGTGGACATATCTTCCCGGAAGGCAGATGATATTGGCATCATTGTGTTTTCTTGCTAAAGAGGCGATTTCATTTTTCCAACACAATGCAGCCCGTATTCCTTGATGCTTATTGGCTGTGATCGCTACACCGTTCCCAGAGCCGCATACAAGTATACCCAGATCGGCTGCTCCGTCTTCAATCGCTGTGGCGACAGGATGGGCGAAATCGGGATAATCTACCGGGTCAGGGCTATAAGTGCCGTAATCAATGCAATGAATATTTTTTGATTGCAGGTGATTGAGTACGATTTGTTTGATTTCAAATCCGGCATGATCCGATCCAATCGCTAAAATCATTCTGATTAATTTTATTCAAAGGTAAGTGTTTCAAAGATAGTATGATTCAGCTGCATGTTTGGGACAACTTCGTATTTTGTCAGGAAAATATTCATAATTCTATGCGTAGAATAACTTTTTCATTTCTTATCCTGATTTTCATTTCGTGTAGACATAAAGAAGCTGCCGAGCTCATTGTCATCCATGCAAATGTTTATACAGTAGACACGATTCATCCTTTTGCTCAGGCATTTGCTGTGAAAGCTGGAAAATTTATGGCCATAGGTTCCAATGAGGAGATAGAAAGACTCAAGAATGACAGCACACAAGTTATTGACGCAGGTGGAAAGTTTATCATGCCAGGATTTATTGAAGGTCATGGACATTTTTCCAGTTTGGGCGGTTCATTGATATATCTTAATTTTTCAAAGACAAAAAGTTGGAAAGAGATTGTTGCCATGGTTGCGGAAAAAGTCAAGCAATCCAAGCCAGGGGAGTGGATAATTGGCAGGGGATGGCATCAGGAAAAATGGACAGAGCCATTGTTTGCATCTGTCCATGGATACCCTTTACATGATCTTTTATCCGAGATATCCCCCGATAATCCTGTACTGCTCGAGCATGCAAGTGGTCATGGAGTTTTTGCCAATAAAGCTGCAATGGATCTCGCTCATGTGACCAAAGAAACGCCTGATCCCAAGGGAGGTGCTATTGTACGGGATGATCAAGGTAATGCGATCGGTATGTTTGAAGAGACTGCACAAGGAATTGTGCATGAAGTATACAATAATTATGTTTCCAATTTGCCGGATAGTGTCAACCATAATCTGTGGGTTAAGAAAATACAACTTGCATCGGCGGACTGTCTGAAGAAAGGAGTGACCTCATTCCAGGATGCGGGAAGCAGTTTGAGGGAAATCAATGATTATCTGTCCATGGCGAATGAGGGTAAATTGCCTTTAAGACTATGGGTCATGATCAGAGAAAACAGTAAAAATTTACAACATCATGAATTGGATAAGTTCCCAATCAAAGGAGAGGGTCATGATCATCTGACCATAAAAGCCATGAAGGCGATGGTAGATGGAGCATTAGGTTCTTATGGTGCCTGGTTGCTCGCGCCCTATGCTGATCGTAGCGATAAATTTTATGGGCAGAACACGAGTGACGTTACCGAAATAGAAAATCAGGCCAGGCTATGCATGGATCATGATTTACAATTATGTGTTCACGCGATCGGTGACCGGGCTAATCGGGAAGTATTAAATATCATGGAGAAAGAGTTTACTACAAATCCGGGAAAAAAAGATCTTCGATGGAGGATTGAACATTCACAACACATCGATACCGCCGATATTCCGAGATTTGGTCAAATGGGAGTGATCGCCTCTATGCAAGCTATTCATTGTACCAGTGATGCACCATTTGTAGAGAAAAGACTTGGACTCTTCAGAGCAAAATATGAGTCTTATCCATGGAAAAGTTTATTGAATTCTGGGGCTGTTGTGACCAATGGTACCGATACTCCGGTCGAGGATGTTGATCCTATAGAATGTTTTTATGCAAGTGTGACTCGTAAACGCGCAGACAATGGAATGGAATTTTATCCCGAGCAAAAACTGACCCGGGAAGAGGCCATCAAGGCGTACACATTATCCAATGCATTTGCAGGTTTCGAAGAAAAGACCAAAGGAAGTATTTCAGCGGGTAAATTGGCTGATTTTGTGATTCTTTCAGAAGATCTGATTCATTGTGCTGACTCAAGCATTTTGAAGACAAGAGTCCTGGAAACATTTGTTGGAGGCAAATCTGCCAGTTCCGATATCTATAAATAGTTGATTTTCAAATGACTAATTTCTGATTTTATCATATGATATTCTTGCAAAATCTACGATATCCCCGTACATTTGCAGCCCAATTAAAAAAATAATTTTAATCCATTTCGCATGAAACAATACGAAGTGACTTTCATCGTAGACCCAGTGCTGTCGGCCGATGAAATAAAGTCGACAGCAAAGAATTATACCGACCTGGTCGTACACGAAAGCGGCAAGGTCGTACACGTCGATGAAATAGGCTTGCGTCAGCTTGCTTACGGCATCAACAAACGCAATACCGGTATATACTACAGCATTGAGTTTCAGTCAGAGGCGGGTGCCTTGATTCCTAAAATGGAACTGGCCATGAAACGTGATGAGCGTATTCTTAGATTTTTAACTGTGCATCTCGATAAATACGGTGTCAAATACAACGATGACAAGCGGAACGGTAAGATCGGCAAGCGCTCAAAAGATAAGAAAAAGGAAAATGCGGAAGAATAATTTTCGTAAAGCTTTAAAAATCTAAAGATCATGGCATCACAAGAAGAAATTAAATTTTTATCCAATCCTGCACTCGGTCAACAACGTAAAAAGTATTGCCGTTTTCGCAAGTTCGGTATCAAGCATATCGATTATAAAGATCCTGACTTCCTCATTCAATTTGTCAATGAGCAGGGTAAATTATTACCCAGAAGGATTACGGGTAATTCACTCAAATATCAGCGTAGGGTAGCGACAGCCGTCAAAAGAGCAAGACATCTTGCTATGCTTCCATTCTCTACTGACTTATTAAAATAATTTATTAACCGTCAAAATCATACGTTATCATGGAAATCATCATGTTGCAAGATGTAGACAAAGTAGGCGATAAGCATTCGGTCGTTAAAGTAAAAGACGGTTATGGTCGCAATTTCCTTATCCCAAAAGGTCTCGCGATCATCGCTAATAAAGCTAACCGCTCTCGTCTCGATGAAATGCTCAGACAAGAAGCTTCCAAAGAAGCTAAACTGGTAGATGCGTACAAAGAGATGGCTGCAAAACTCAATGGTCAGACATTGAAAATTGCTGCTAAAGCTGCCTCCACCGGTAAGATCTTTGGTAGTGTTACCAATGTACAGATCGCACAAGCTCTGAAAGACCAGCTCGGTCTCGAGGTAGAGCGTAAGAAAATCTCAATTCCTGACGAAGTGAAAAACTTAGGTACGTATAGCGCAAATATTAATTTCCACGCGGATGTACCTGCCACTGTAGCCTTCGAAGTAGTAGAGGATTAATACAAGCAGAAATTAATAATGGAATATAAAAGCCATTGCTCGTGAGGGTAATGGCTTTTTTGTTTTGGGGAATTCGTTTCATTTATATTTTAAAAGGTCAATTTTGACCGGTCTATTCAATTAAATTAAAATTTGTGCCGGCTGTTGAGTGCTCTGTATCCTAACAAAATGAAGATCGACCACCAAATTAAGTAAGTGCTGGCTGGAAGAAAATCTACTCAGATAGAAATATGTAAACGGTTGACTCGAGTAAAAGATTATAAAGATTCTCGCTACAATGATGAAGAGGATATAGCGCTTATGCCCCTTTTCATTTTCTAAGATTATATAAGAATGAATCCGGTTTGTCTCCTTCCGATCAAATTAAACGGTCGCAGATCGACTCTTGTAATTTAGGAATATGCATTGGGCACTTCAAGAATTCATATTATAGTGTATTGCAGGTAGTTAATCTGATATCCAATCAAGAGTGAAATTGTCAATTTACGCCATCTGATTTTATATGATGGGATTTACTTTTGCTGTAATTAAAATGATTCGCAATAATTTTTAAAAAACAATAGCCTGTATGCAGACATTTTCTTATAACCTATTTGCATTGATCATCATGCATTGTGTGGGACTTAAGTGCGTTCACGCGCAGAATTCAGTCACCAAAACGGCCGATTCATTATTCCTTCAGGCTGATTGGAAAAATGCTAAAATAGCATATGAGAAAGTACTTCAGGAATCAACGATCAACCCGGTTGCGTGGAACAAACTTGGTTTTTCCAATTATCAGGTACGTCAATTGGATGCAGCCATTTTAAATTTTGACAAATCATTATCTCAGAATCCACCGGCCGCATTAAAGCCATTCATTTTTTCGAGGCTGGCTAAAATATATTGCTTAAAAAATATGAATCTGAAAGCCTATACTTATCTCGACAGTGCAGTATACAATGGATATACTAACTATAAGGAACTGGATACGCTGTCGGATTTTAATTTCATAAGAAATGAGGAGCGTTTTAGAGCAATCCGAATGAATGTATACAATCAAGCAAATCCTTGTATGTCCGATCCACACCATCGTGAATTTGATTTTTGGGTTGGCGAATGGAATGTGTTTCAGACAAATGGCATGCAGCCTACAGGTGCTCATAGTTCAATCCAAATGATCAGTGGCGGATGTGCCATTTTAGAGAACTGGGAAAGTCCCAACAGTAATGGCAAGAGCATCAATTTTATCGATCCTGTCACCAACAAATGGAAACAATCCTGGGCTGGTAACTACGCCAACGGCACGCAGGAATTTATGAACGGAGAGTATAGAGAGCATGCGATGAGGTTTGATTTTATTGCGACTGGATCGAATGGCCAACAAGTGATGGGTCATTTGATTTTCTATAACCAAGGTCCTAATCAGGTAAGACAATTTAACGAAACTTCAACGGATGGCGGTAATAAATGGAATACGAATTACGATTTTACATATGTAAGGAAAAAATAACGGGAAATGCAATTCAGATAATCTTAAAATGAATGAAGAAATTATTTGTTATATAGTTCAGTTTTCGGCTTTTATTCTTTTGTAATTTTAATGTTTTGATGAATGGATTGGCCCGATAGATTCACAACATAATTGCCGGGAGTTAAATTCTTCGTGTGAATTGAGATCAATTGTTTTCCGGAACCCAATAATGGATGATCACAAACAATTGAAACTATTCTCCCCAGATAATCATATAGCCGAATGTTGACCCGATCTGCCTGGACTAAGAAAAATTCTAACGTTCCCAATTCATGGCTTGGATTTGGATAATATTGGATGGGAAAAACTCCCCGGTCCTCATGAACAGGCGTTACATCGGCGGTAAAACCTATTGCATCCAGAGCGGGTTTTATTTCAGGGCTCTGCATAAAATATTTCCACAATAATCCTGTTCGGTAAT
>CALMKY010000134.1 GCA_937867195.1 uncultured Saprospiraceae bacterium
ACCACGAATACCTCCGCGATACCCATTACGATATTACAAGGTCTTACGCATCATCCCGAGAGGTTTATGGGATTGCATTGGACGGAGCCTTCCCATACCACACGATTCCTTGAAATTATATGTGGTGATCAAACGGACATTACGAAAGCAGAATGGTTGTACCAATTGGCGCATGCATGGGAGAAAGAACCCACGTTGTGCCGCAAAGACATTCGCGGATTCATCACCAATCGTCTCATGTACGCGATGTACAGAGAGGCCTGTTATCTTGTAGAAAATGGGTACGCCAGCATCGAAGATGTGGATCGGGCATGTCGCAACAATGCAGGCTATTGGATGACGTTAGTTGGGGTTTTTGGATGGATGGATCTTACAGGCGTACCAGCCTATCATACTGTGATGAAGGACTTATTGCCGACTCTCAGTAACCAAACTACCATACCCAAACTCATCGATGACATCGTCAAAGCTGGGGGCAAAGGAATACTCAACGGTAAAGGGTTTTATCATTATACTGACGAAGAAAAAAGACTTTGGGAAGAAACATTTTCTGAGTTTAACTATGATATCCGGAGACTGGCATTGAAATATCCTGCGGATGTAGTTAAGAAAAAAATGCAGAATTGATCAATTGCTGAATTGAAAAATTGTCAGTGTGTACAATTCATCAATTCAACATTTTCCCAATTCAACATCTCAATTGACATTAGTGTCTATATTGAACGGATTGTTGCTTTCTTCTTTCTTCTTCAAGCCAAAGCTATATCTAAGATTGAATCCTACGCGACGTGTATCACTCCTTCGATTGCCAAAGGCATGGATATTTCCTTGATTAATAGCAAATGTATTTTTATTGGTGTAGAAGATGTCCTGTGCATTGAGGGTGATCTGGAGTTTTTTATCCATGAAATAACGACTGATGTTTGCAAACATAGATCCGAAATCACCCAATTCATAAAATTGTTGTTGCCCTTTCGTACGGATAAAACCTCCCAGCTGAAGTTTGGATATCGGATCAAGCTTTATTTCGTGCATGGTAAAAATCGTCCAGGTTCCTCTTTTGAACTGAATCGGTTTGTTTTCATATAAGCCAGTGTAATCATTCAGACTGTATTGACCACTTACGACAAAGAAATACTTTCCTCCTGGAGGTAAGGCACCCAATAGCCTGAGGTAGGTTTCCCGATTGTTTCCGATATTATCAAATGTTCTTACGCTGATGTTGGGATCTGTCTTGTCCTGATAGACAACATTGGTGAAGATATCGTGTATATAATTGCGACCGATAGCAAATATTGGATAATCCCTTGCAGATATATTGAATTCATAAGTATTCATAAACTGTGGCCTTAAACCCGGATTTCCCGTTTGATATAAAAACTGTTCAAGGTATTGGACCCCGGGATTCAGATAATCGTATACCGGACGGGTGATGGTACGGCGACCAATGATGAATGCCCTAATGTCATAGTTGGCAATTTTCATCAATCCCTTACTAAAATATACATATGGAAATAAATCGGTTCGGTTGATTTTAAAAGTGGTATCCATGCCGGTGAGTTGATGTCCATACATATTGGTGTTTTCGGCGCGCAATCCTGTTTTGAGTATAAACGATCCAAACGTTTTCGTCGTCTGAACGTAGGCTGCATGAATTCCTTCATGATAATTGTATTGATTGCTTCGTTTGGCATTGAATACTTCCTGGCTGTTTATCTGATCAAAGAAATTGACTTTATTCGTGAAAAATTGAATTGAAGTTTTCCAACCTGCCTCCAGGGTGAAATGACCCGGATATTTTTTTAATAAATCCAGTTTGGCATCCAGATTGTTTCTATTTGCATTAAAGTCGCCATTCCCCTCATATAATGCCGCAGGTGCATTGAGAAAGATTGAATGGATCGACTGATCGTAGGTGCGATATTGATATGTATAATTGAAGCTTCCGGTTAGATTGGATCCCAGGGTATCCAAATTCTTTTTTGCTGTAAATTCCTGACTTAGAATGAGGTTTTTTTGAGCATTCGTCGTTTGATTCAGATTTTGAAACAGGGACGAAGTCCCATTCAATAAATCGCTGTTGTTTTCTGCAATGCTTTTGCCCTGGAAATAATGAGCCCATCCATC
>CALMKY010000135.1 GCA_937867195.1 uncultured Saprospiraceae bacterium
CGTTCCTCTTCTTCGTGATGATGCAGTTCCACCTCGGCGTGCGCATGACGCCCGTGGCGGAGTCTGCGACGGGCTTCTTCGATCCCGACAAGGTGCTCCGCGCGGTCGAGCGCGGCGCGGCGATGAACACGGACCTCACGGTGGGCTGGGACTGGTGGACGGTGATGGATCAGCCCATCGATAACCATTTTGTGCAACATATCGAGACCAAAACCGAGAAGACTCATTTTGCCCGGATTGATTCTGAGACCCTGGACAAACTGATAGAGAAAGAAGAAAAAATAGAATCGGTATTAACCCAGGATGAGACCGAATCCGTCAAAAAATTATTCGAACCCATGGTTGCCGGTACGATGAATAAAGTAGAAGTGCAATCCTTATCCTCTTCTGCCGCTCCTGTCCATATCATCAAACCTGAATTCCTTCGTCGCATGAAGGAAATGCAGATGATGCAAGGCATGGGTGCCGATATGTTTCCGGATTCCTATCAGGTGATCATCAATGGAAACAATCCGGTCATTGCCAATAAATTGCTCAAAGCAGATGCATCCAGTCAGGAAGATATGGCTAAGCATCTTTATCGCCTTGCACTGCTGAATCAAAATATGCTGAGCGGTAGTGAGTTGAGCGAGTTTGTAAAGAAGAGTCTGGAAATGTTATAAGGAGGTATCCTACATAAACCTTGAAGAATATTTTGCCATCTGATGCCATAGATACTCTTCAGGGTTTATTTGACCACCATCAGTTTAATTACTATTTTTTCCCCTTTGAGAACATAACTGCCTTCTCCGATACCCGTTAGGTCAAATCGCATGTTATTTAATTTAGATTGCCGGATCAACCTTCCGGTGATATCAAATAAAAAGAATACATCATGGTCTGTAATATCCTTACTCATGATAGTTGCATAATTTTTTGCCGGATTAGGAAACACTCGGGTTGATGAACCTGGCTTTGTTTCTTCGTGCATTGGTACCGGAAAAGATTTAATATATTCATAGGCACCGATATCAATCTTCTTTCCATTGCCCGCCCTGCGATAACCATTGATATCTCTTTCTGGCACCAGGATTGAATTATTAAATCCGGATAATCCCGCGTCAATGCATTGACTAAACGGCGACAGATGCAAATCATTCTTGTCAGGAATAGAAAATGAAGGGTCATAAGAATATGCATCGATATCCCAAGTGGGCTTATCTCCGCTACCCCACCATACATTATTCATGGACCCTTTGGTGGGTGCTGAAAACCTGGAATTATAATATCCGACACGGGCATCGGTCGATACGATGATATTATTTCTAAAGTCGAGATTGAAAGGATGAGGATAAGCAAATCCGATCATCGCATAAGACCATTCGGCGCCATCCGGATATCCGCCTCCATAGATTGTATTGTTGTAAAAATGGATTAAAGTAGTTGTATCGTCCCATCCGGCATGGATGAGTATGGGCATATGCATGGCTTGTTCAGTCAAGGGATCTGGCCCAATGCCCGCCTGGATGATTACATTATTATAAAACCAGTTTTCTCCGACCACATAATCTCCGCATCGTATCCCGCATCCGGTTTGATTCAGAATGAAATTATCATGTACCCGGTGATGGGTCATATAGGCTGATGATGAGCATTCCCTGTATAGGTTGATTCCATCATAGGCAAGATTGTCATGAATATAATTCCAGGCTACTTCGCGATCGGATTCGATGGGCAGCCTTGGACCGCTGCAGGATTCAGCACTTTGCAAATACATGGGGTGATAAAGTTTACTGGTCGATCGATTTCCAATATTGGTAAGTTCGTTCCCCAGGATAAACAGGTGATTACCCAATGCTGCTATCGCTCCGGTAGGACCATCTCCTTTGGGTGCGGTAATCTTATTTCCTATCAATCTAAAATCATGATACATACTGGCGGCTTCATGGCTGGCTGTGAGATTCATTTTGCTAATCACCCAATGGGTAGATGGTCCTATGCCACTCACCCACATAGAATACGATTTGGACAAGATGCTATCCCCGATCGAGGCACGTGCACCCGGATAGGCGATGATGGCTTTGGGTCTTCCGGTCTCCCCCGGCTCACTCAAATCAATGGCACTTCGATCGCCGGCAAGATCGGTATGAGTCACACCATCGCCCACATACACAATATCACCCCCATGGATTTTAAATAATGCACCGGTACTCGATACATTATCCAAAGATTTCCATGGATGATCCCATGAGCCATCTCCCGAATCATCGTTTCCATTTTTCATCACAAAGTATATTTTACCCGGCCTGATCGTAAAAGGGATTGAATTGGAAGTATCTTTTCCGATGATAACCTGAATATTTACATTTCCATTGGTAACCGTAGAGGGGATTTGAAATTCGATCATCTGCATATACAATCTTGTGTATAGATCAGCGGGCCCTATTGCATTTACCCATCTATAAATACGGGCTTCCTTTCCCCCGACGATGACTTTGGATCCGTTTTGAGAACTACCCAATCTCATTCCCCACAAGGTTACAATGGCGCCGTCCGCATTGGATACCTGTCCAATCTGTGAGTGGTCGCTGTTGCCCGTAGCAGGACCTGATATTAAATCACTGAAAGCAATAAATGGTTGTTGAGCAAAAAGAGAATCAACAAATAAAAATAAATACAAGAATATCACGGGCTTCATATCAACCTCAGGTTTAAGTAAACAGAGTATCCCGGTAATAATTTGGCTAGGATATCAACGACTGACTTGTCAAAAAAATTTTACAGCAAAAAAGGAAATTGTCCCATTTGAAAAATTGAGATTTGAATCTTTGCGACTGGATTGCCTGATACTTACATCAATTTACAATAGATAAAACCATATGATTTCAATACTTCTCATGGTATTATTGTACCGCGACCAAGACCATCCGAAATCTCATATTACTTGCAGCAGTCAAAAAACCTCTCAATTTAAGTTTCCATATAAAACCAAATTTATCGCCACTCATAATATCCTTTATATCGGTAAGGTCAGGAATCAATTGCAGTGAACTCCCAGTAGAAAAGGGTATGATATCATGGTAGGCTATTTCTTTTTCCGTATTGAATCCATCTTTACTAAACAAGATGGATGTCTTCTCCACATTGCCAAAGCTAAACAGGCCAATATCGTCTGAGATCAAGATGGAACCACATTTAATAGCCCGGACATCGGAGTCTTTCAGATTGTTGGCCGATAGATAATTTTTATAATTTGTCTGAAGATCTCTTAAAAGAAAACTATACGTCTCGACGGTATTCAGTCCACCCGGCACCTGGATCACCTGATCAAAATTCATTCTGAATAATATTACATCACTTTGCTTGGTACAGGATAAGAATGCCATACCCAGACAGAATAATGGAAAGATTGATGTTCGCATTCAGATACAAATTTAGAATTAAAAACCATTAAGGTCTCCGGTCTGTGCGCAAGACCTTCAGTTACAATAAACGAATATTCCTTCTTTAAAAGTATTTACTTCATAGGCTGTACAAGATCCAAAACTCTTTTAGCATCCTGTTTATATCATAACTTTCATATTCTTAGCATCCCAAGTAATAATTTTTTTATTGAAATAACTTTCGTTGGCAGCCAGGCAGGGTGCGGCGGCCCTGAATCCAAAAGTAGAATCTTCTACGACCGGTTTATGATTCCTGATCGACTCAAAGAAATTGGTAAAATGCATCACATGGCTATTATGACCTGCCGGTACTGTAAACTCAACCGGATCCCGGGTTACTTTGGCTTTATCTGCCTCCGACCATTTAGCATTATATTCTGCCATCATTCGATCTTGTAAAGCCTGTGGAAAAGTGAAGAGACTGTCGTAGCCGCCGATACCGGGAGCTTTGGATAAAATATTATGATTGACTTTGACTCCGTTATCCACCGTCATGACTCCTTCACTCCCTACGAATTTGGTGGCTCCTGTACTGCCGGCACCACTGATAAAATTGACTCTCAGCGTTACCTGGAATGCCGGATGCTTATCTGTCTCGGGATAATCCAATAAGGTAGTCATTACATCGGGCACATCCCGGCCATCTTTCCAATAACATAGTTGTCCGGAGGATAAAATTCTGGATGGGCCATAGGATCCCGTGATGTAATGAATGCCTGTAATCAAATGCACATATAAATCACCTGAGACGCCGGTTCCAAAATCCCGATAGTTACGCCACCAAAACATTTTTTTAGGATCATAAGCAGGTTTCTTGGTCATGATGGAAACATAACGATCCCATTCTATAGCTTCGGGAGACAGATCAGGTGGTATAGAGTATTCCCAGGCACCGATTGCAGACTGCCTGTCTGTAGTAGCTTCGATGCAATTGAGTTTACCAAGATCACCGGATTCATATATTTCTTTTGCTTTTTCAAAGTCGACCCCGCTGATGCGCTGGCTGCCTACTTGCATGACTTTACCCGATCCTTTGTGGGCCATGATGACCGGGATGCCCTGATCAAACTTATGAACCATCGGTTTTTCACAATACAAATGCTTACCGGCCTTGAGTGCATCGATGGCTATCTTACTATGCCAAAGATCACAAGTAGCGAGAATGACTGCGTCGATATCTTTCCTATTAAGCAATTCACGATAATCTTTCGTGGTGAAGAGGTCATTGCCATATACCTCTTTCATCCTGGTAAGTCTGCCTTGATAGAGATCACAGGCACCACCTATCTCGATTCCGGGAACTTTCAGCGCTGATCTTATATCGCTATTTCCCTGGATACCGCAACCGATAACTCCGACTCTCACTTTATCGGTAGAGGAGTATCGGATGGACATCGGCAGTTCATGCTTTTCATAATAAGATTCGGCAATGGCTGAACTTTTCAATGCTGAGGTCATGGCAAAACTGCCCATACCTACTTGCTTAATAAATCTTCTTCTTGAATTTTTATTCATAACTTTTCGATTAAAGAGAAACAAGTTAATCGAAGTTTTTAGATTTCCCAAAATCCAAAGTTGGTCGTTCGGTTGTATACAAGAACGTCTACATGAAATTGATTTCGGAAGGTAAACTTGATTTCGGAAAGGGATTTTTCGAAAGAATGGATCAATTTAAGTTAAACTTTAAAAAGTCATTTTTACATATTTTTAGGTTAAAAAAGGCAATTTTATTACCTAAAATCAGTGATTTTACAATTTTGACCCTATATAACTGGATTTTTTAAACATATTTTAGCTTAAAATGGAAATTACAAGATTTGATTGTTTTTGAGTTTTTTGTCGACAGACCACGCTATATTTTTGAACCCATAATCAAAAAATAATAGAAAAAATGTTGAACAAAACTTTAGTACTGCTGACATTGATGATGACTGCACTCTCTCTCTTTTCACAAGATACCGTCGAAGTAAAGCCTACCTGGGTTTTCTCAGGATTTGCAGATGCCTATTACAACCTTTCTTTTGAAGGACCTGGTGTTGGACCAAAGCTTTGGGGACCTGCTGCTGGATCAAGAGCCTTTGACGTAAACAATAATCAATTCTCTTTAGGCATGGTTCAGGGAAAATTCACTTATTCTAAAAAGAAGCTTGATTTCGTTGCCGATGTAATCGCCGGTCCAAATTCAGCGATCAGCACCGTAGCAGCGTTTAAGAATTTAAGTTATCCCACCAGTTTTGGCGGCGGTACATTTGGTATCAAACAATTATATGGCGTCTATAAACCCAATGATAAAGTTTCGATCACCATCGGACAGTTTGGTACACATATAGGTTATGAAGTCATCGAACCCTACATTAACTTTAATTATTCATTGTCTAACTTATTTAATAACGGACCGTTCTTTCATACCGGGGTCAAATTTAATTATGCAGTATCTGACAAATTCGGTTTTATGGTCGGATTGGTCAATACATGGGATAATTTTGACGATAATAACAAATTTAAAGATCCGATCTTCCAGTTATCGTTTGTTCCGACAAAAGGTATGAACATCTACTTAAACTATATCACAGGCAAAGGTGATCAGGCAGGGTCAGCACATCCTGTATTCGCAACACTCAGTGATCCAAATTCATTTACTACCGGTTTATTAGATCTTACTGCTGCCTATGTAGTAGGCAAAGCTACCATAGGACTCAATGCGGCAGCAGGATCTTACTCCGGTTCTACGACAGACACGAAGACTAAGTTTAAAGCCCTGACCAAAGGCAAGGCTGATAATCCTTCATGGAGTGGAATCGCAGGCTATTTTAATATTGCCGCATCGGATGAGTTTGCCATTGGAGCCCGTTACGAAATTTTTCATGACTACTATGGAGTGAGATATATAGGTGCCAATAATAATTCATTTACCCTGACTGGAAGTTTTAACCTGGCGGGTGGAAGTTTCATTCTCAAACCGGAGCTAAGATTTGATAGTTCTACCGGCGATAATAATGTCAATGGTCATACCGATATCTATTTTGGTAAAGACGGCAAAACCAAAGCATCTCAATCCACCATCGGCATGTCGGCAATCTTCAAATTTTAATTTGTTCCTTATCCTACACACTTCAAATATTATTAGTAATCAATGATTTAATAAACCCCATTTTTTGCTAAAGAAAAGACTCCTGACTGAGAGTCTACTAATCCTATCATACCTTGTTTCAAAGGTGCATCGCCTCCCGGGCGGTGCACCTTTTTTTATTTCAATTAAATTCAAAAATTATTTTTGCAGGATGAAGTTTTGTGCAGGAATATGCTGGATTATGTTGTTTATTAATTGCAGACAAGGTGGAATGTCATTTAAAGTAGACGAAATTGCGTTCATTCCCAATGCGCAGACACCCAATCTGTGTTTGACAGCAGAAGATGATCTCTATCTTACCTGGACTCATGAAGTCAACGATTCTACGGATGCATTGAACTTTTCCAAAATTGACCAGGATACTCTGACAGAAACTCAAGAGTTTGCTCAAGGTCAGGATTGGTTTATCAATTGGGCTGACTTCCCTTCGATGGCTGTCATGGCAGGCAGCGGGTCTACGATGGTTGCAAATTTTCTGCAAAAGAGACAGGGAGGTGCAAATTATAATTATGATATCAAACTTGCCTTTACTCGTGGTGGCAATACCTTCCGAATCATTGATACCTTGCATGACTCTGTACCGGCAGAACATGGCTTTGTTTCTTTACTACCATATAGGTTTAATAATATTATGGTGACATGGCTTGACGGTCGCGCCATGACATCAGGCCATGGGCAGAGTAACCATGAGAATCAACACGGCTCTATGCAACTCAGATCCTCCTTCATCGATATGGAAGGGAAAATAACACAAAACCTATTGATCGATGATCGGGTATGTGAATGTTGCAATACCGATATGGCTTTGACTGCTAAAGGACCTATCCTGGTCTATCGCAACCGTAGTGAGGATGAAGAGCGTGATATCTATTATTGTCTTTATCAGAATGGTCAGTGGACGACAGCCAAACCTGTCAATACCGATCATTGGAAAATCATGGGTTGCCCGGTGAATGGTCCGGCGGTCAGCGCATTGAAAGAAAAAGTAGCTGTCGTATATTATACTGAGGTAAACCAACTGCCTGAAATCAAACTTTGTTTATCTTACAATAGTGGTGAAAACTTTACAATAATCAAAACCATCAGCACTCACCACACACAGGGAAGGTTGGACGTGTGCTGGATAGATTCTACGCGGTTAGCTGTTTCTTACCTTGACAAACATAATAAATCCGATGACTCTACCTTTTTGATGATCAAACTATTTGACCAATATGGTACGGTAATGCATGATCAATCCATTACCACATTATCTGCCTCACGCAAAACCGGTTTCCCTATACTCGAATCAAAATATGGAACGCTCTATCTTGCCTTTACCGAAACAAAAAATGAACAGGAAACAAACGTAAGATTAAAAAAAATTGATATCAATTAAATTGCCTGATCGGATGCTTCTGCCATAGAACTCCGAAACTAGGAACTCGATTCCTAATACATTATAGGAAAAAAATAAATCATTGGATTATTCAAGGCCTTTCACGATTTCCTCAAATTCAGCAATGCCTCCCAAATGAATCACATTTCCCGGCACAATCGGTTTTTTACACATCTCAGGGCAGCCCGAAAATAAAATCTTTATATCCGGCAACTGAGATTGAAGGTTTACCAGGTATTCTTTTAACATCCCCATGGGACTGTTAGACATAAAAAAAGTACACAGATGGGTTGCTTTAGCTTGTTGTGCAGCCACCACCGCTACATCAGCCGGAACTGAACTTCCTAAATAAACCGTTTTAATTCCATGTTCCAACAAAATATATTGTGATAAAAGCAATGGCAATTCGTGAAATTCATCAGGAGGCAGACAAAGTATAAACACTTTATCGCTGGTATATTTTTTTGGCATGGCATCCATCGTCGCCAAAATTTTTCTACGGATGATGGCGGATGCAAAATGTTCCTGTGCGGGAGATACATCATTGGTCTGCCACAACACTCCGATGCGCTTTAAAAACGGATATACAATTTTCAACATGGCATCTTTGACCCCATACGATTCAAAAGCATGAATTAAAACATCTGTAAACTTACCTTCGTCAAATTGAAGCATATGAGTCATCAAGCCATTAATCAAAAAATCAGAACAGTTGCTATCCTTTCCGGACATCAGCTGCTTGACTTCAGCTTCCAGCTCAGCATCGGATAATTCTACGATTTTAGAGATTTTCCAACCGGCGTTGATCAATGAATTAATATTGATCAGCTTACGCAAATCATTATTGCAATAAGCCCTTATGTTGGTGCAAGATCTTGACGGACAAAGTAAATTATATCTTTTTTCCCAGATGCGAATAGTATGGGCCTTTACACCCGAATACGATGCGAGGTCTGAAATTGAATAAGTGGACTGCTCGGCCATGTGTTAAAAAAAAGAAATAACAGGTAATTACAACAATAATCAAAACTTAAAGTTCACCATTTTTTAACTTTTTTAATCATTGTAAACGGGCTGATATAAATCAGCGTACATATATAAATTACTTCTGCAATCAGCCAATCTAAAAAATACCACGAATGGTGCATCCGTTTTCTTGAAATGTGATTAAAAGAAAAAAAATTCATAAGCTTACATAGCAGGAAAAGTATTAAAAATTTGGGGAAGACAAAGAGTGAATAGAATACACCTACCCATGACATAATTAAAGAAAAATAAAATAATGCAAGACTGATCTGATGATTTACCCTGTAGTATTTTGCTGTACTCACATGTCTTTTTTTTTGATGGACCCATTCGGCAAAACTTGATTTAGGAGCCGAGATCATAAAACTCTCAGGATCGAGTTGTATCCCGATGGTCTGATTTCGAGCCAATTCATTAATTGAAAGATCATCGTCCCCTGATAACAGATGATCGTACTTTCTTAATGCATTGAGTTGCAAGAATGCTTTTTTTCTGTACAGGATATTTCTACCGACTCCCATATAGGCAGTACCCCGGATGGCATACGAAAAGTAAAGCATGGCTGTATAAATCGTTTCCAGCTGGATTACTTTATTCAACCATCCTCGCGTCACGGTGTATGGAGAATATCCCAATACCGCAGCATGGGCATCTAAGCGGTCGTACATACTCTGAATCCATTCATCACTGGCGGGCGTGCAATCAGCGTCCGTCAATAACCAAATCTCATGGGTCTCCAGGGACAACGCATATTGAAAAGCCCTTTTTTTGCCTTCCGGGATGGAATCCGGGACTCTATGATAGATAATTTTTTTTTCAGAAAGCGAAGTGATCCATTGTGGAATATCCTCATCAGAGTGATCATCAATCAGGTGGATATCGTATGGAACTTTAAATTTCTGATGCATCAAAACCGGAATTAACTCTTGTAAATTTTTAAGTTCGTTTTTAACAATGATCAGGATGCTGACGGGCTCATATCCAGCGCGAGATTCCGTATTTTTGTTGTCCTCACTGTCCAATTGGCGAACCATCCATAGGGTATACAGTAGTGAAATAACCGAAAAGATACTAATGAACAAAATCATTATAGACCAAAACTAATTTATTTTAGCCTATACCCATGATTAAAAAATTATTGAGAAATGTTTTACCTTTCATATTGGTATCGCTATCTAATACAATGGGTGCCCAGATTATTTCCGGAACAGATACGTTGTTTGGCAATGAATGGATACAAAATGATCAGCAATACTTTAAATTTTATACTGATCGGGATGCCTTAATAAAAATCAATTATGTGGATTTGCAAAAAGCCGGGGTACCGGTGTCATCGATTCTAGGATCTCAATGGCAGGTATGGCACAATGGGAAGGAGGTTCCCATCTGGGTAAGTACGGGTGATCAATGGTCCTCAAACGATTACATTTTATTGTATGGTTTTAAAAACAGATCCGAAATGGATGCGCCATTGTATCTCAATCCCGACAAAGAGATACTTAATCCGGAATACAGTCTGGTGACCGATAGTTGCAGTTATTTTTTGACATGGGTTTCACGGGGCAAATCCGCCAAACGAATAGAAATTGTACATCCTACTTCATCCGCTTTATCCAATTATATTATGGTAAAGCAGTTAACAGAATTTCACTCAAATCATATTGATAAATATTATGATGCATCGAATGAAATCACATTATCTTCTTTTGATGAATGTGAAGGGTTTGGCAGTGCACCCGTCCGGAATTTTGAGAAGATCCTTTCTCCGGTCAATCCTTATTCAGGGAATGTCGATGGAACTATTCAAATTCGTTTTGCTACCATTAATCTAGTTCCCAGTTTTTTAGGTCATAAATACAGGGTATATATTAATAACAAATTGGTCTTACAGGATTCATCCAACGGATACCGATTGGTAGTAAAATCAATTAACATCGCCAATGCTGATTTGCAAAAAGACATTTCTCTTAAAATAGAATGTTATGGTCAGGCCAACGGACAAATCTCCGTTTCAGGGATTCAATTTATTTATCCAAGAAATAAAATATCCGCCTTAACCCAAAATGATAAAATCATTTCTGCTGAAGCCGATTCCTATTTTTCATCACCTATTCAATCCGATAATTCTTTATTAATTGATGAAATTAACCACATTTGGTATGCACCGTTTCTACTAAACAAGGAATATTATCATACCCTAAACAAAGAGTCCATCTATACCATTACTGATCTGGGTAACCCGAGGAATATCTCAGGTCTGATTCCATTAACTTTTGAAAATATTTCCACAAATCCAAATGCAAACTATGTGATAATCACTCACTCATTATTTGCTGATGCTGTAAAATCGTATGCCGATTACAGGTCGTCCGTACCGGGAGGTTCATATAAAGTTAAAACGGTTTTTATTGATCAAATTTATAACCAATTTGGATATGGTTATGACCGGCATATCCTGGGTTTAAAAAATTTCGCACAATTCATTCAAAAAAAATGGACCGGGGTGGACTACGTCTTAATGATAGGAAAAGCAATTAATTACCGCGATCTGAGAGTTGGAGATGGATTAAAGCAATATGGTTTTTTGGATTTAATACCTACCCTTGGATATCCCGGATCGGACAACCAAATTTTTGCAAAGGATGTTAATTCAGCTCCAGCCATCAACATCGGAAGGCTGGCTGCAACACGTGCTGATCAGATACTCACTTATCTCAATAAAGTAAAAGTATATGAATCATCCCTGGTGGATCCTAAGAATAATGATGACTTGTATTGGAGGAAAAAAATATTACACCTTGCTGGAGGTGTACCGGGTGCCGGGGGCGAAGGATTTGATAATTTCGTAAATGGTTTTAAATCCATCCTGGAAGCCTCTTCTTATAATGCAATGGTTTCGACCGTTACAAAAACATCCTCTGATCCAATTCAAGGAGGATTGTCCGAAATTGCAAAAAATATCATAAATAACGGTGTTGCTATTAAAACGTATTTGGGTCATGGAGCCATCAGCGCTACTGAATTAGGACTGGATGATCCTGAATTTTTTAACAATAAAGGAAAGTATCCGGTAACCTTTACCATGGGGTGCAATACCGGCAATATTCATACCTCCGGAGTAAGTTTAAGTGAATCCTTTATATTTTCAATGAAAGGGGATATCAATTATTTTGCTTCTTCCGGGATTGGTTATGATGCAAATTATGCAGCCTATGGAAATGATCTGTATCAAAATTTTGGAAATCAATTTTTTGATAAGCCCGTCTCTTCCGCCCATGCACATTCTTTAAATGAAGTAAAACAAAATATCGAACAATCGTTAATCCAGCAATTTAGTCTTCATGGGGATCCCGCGATTAAACTCAATTACTATAAAGGTCATGATTATACGCTTGATCCCAAATCTTTTAAAACCATTCCTGAAAACCTCCAGACCGATCTCGATAGTTTTAATATTGTCTTTACAGCCTGGAATCTGGGATATGAAAAAAACAGGGACCTTGATATAAAAGTTCAACACATAACTCCTGATGGAAAAACTTTAGTTTATACTTTATTAGAAAAATTGAGTGGCCCGAATAAAGAGATCAGCTTCAGACTCCCCATGCCTGTAAACAGTACCGGAGCCAATAAAATTTTAATTCAGCTGGATCCTGACAATAAAATCAATGAACTCCCTTTGCCATTCGCTGAAAGTAATAATGAATTAAACATAAACAATCAGGCAGGGATCGTGGTCAATATTTACAGTAATGATGTAAGACCGATAGAACCTCCTGATTTCGGGATTGTGGGAAATGCGGATATTCAACTAAAAGCATTTAGTTCTGATGCATTCAAGTCTGGGAAATTTCTTTTTCAAATCGATACCACTGCATTATTTAATTCACCATTTCTAAAATCAATCATTACCATCCAACGAAGTGGTATGATCACATGGAAGCCGGGATTCCCTCCTGAACCGAATCGAGTGTATTATTGGAGAGTTGCAGGTGATACTACCGGTAAAAATCAACCGTTGTTCTGGTCCACCAGATCTTTTATTTATTTACCAGGTCAAGGTCCGGGTTGGAATCAGTCTCATGCATTTCAATTTATTCAAAATCCGGATGCCCAGGCGATGAAATACAATATCGATCATCGCAAATGGGAAATGTTTGAAAGATCCAGCTTCGTAGCTTCCAGTATCAATCAAGCTCTGGATCC
>CALMKY010000136.1 GCA_937867195.1 uncultured Saprospiraceae bacterium
TTATTTTGTTATAGTATTACATTGCAATATGAAGGGTATAAAACATATACGATTGATTTTAAAAAGAGCTGGCATAAAAGTAATCTACACCGCACTGTTACTATACTATGCGTTCCGAAGACCCGATTTGCCGGGATGGGCAAAAACGATTATTATAGGTGCATTAGGTTATCTATTGAGTCCATTTGATGCAATACCGGATCTGACACCGTTGATAGGTTATACAGATGATCTGGGCCTGTTATCCTATGCCCTGGTCATGACGGCTGCTTATATTAATGAAGAAGTCAGAAACAAAGCTCAAAACAAACTAAAACATTGGTTCCCATCTTACACGGATGAGGCGATTTCTTCTGTTGAAAAAATATTATAGTGTATCGCTGAAAGGATTCCTATTCAGGTGCGGTAAATCTATACCCTACCCCATGTACATTTTCAATTTTAATATTGGGATCCTTTTCAAAAAATTTGCGCAAGCGGGATACGAATACATCCATGCTTCTTCCGAGGAAATAATCATCTTTTCCCCAAACGGCTATCAGGATATCGGAGCGTTTACTTAATTGATTTTTGTGTTTATAAAAATAAGATAGTAATTCAGCTTCCCGCTGCGTCATATCTTGCTTACCATCCGCACCGGAGATTTGATAATTCTCCGGATCAAAGGTATAACTACCGATTTGAATAATGCCACTCGTACGGTTGAGGTCAACATATCTTCGTTTGAGGAATATTTCAATGCGCAAGACCAATTCTTCTATGCTGAAAGGTTTTGTTATATAATCATCCGCCCCAAGAGAGAGACCTTCGATCTTGTCGTCTTTCATCGATTTAGCTGTCAGGAACAAAATCGGTACTTCCTTGCTTTTAGCCCGTATTTCACGGGCAGCCTCAAAGCCATCTTTTTCAGGCATCATGACATCGAGTATGCATAAATCGGGTTTCTCAGTCTCAAATGACCGGACCGCCTGAGCCCCATTATTAACCAGGATGACTTGATATCCTTTGGCATTGAGATTATCAGCCGTGACAAATGCAAGTGTTTCGTCATCCTCAGCAAGTAATATCTTTGATTTGTTCATGCAGTTTTTTATTTGGGAATTTCAATATACAAACTTGTTCCGACTCCGACCTTACTTTCCACTTTAATTTTCCACTGATGTGCTTTGCAGATCTGATAAACATAGTGTAAGCCCAGGCCAAAACCTTTGACATTGTGTACATTTCCAGTCGGCACGCGATAAAACCTGGAGAATATTTTTTTGAGATATTCTTTCGGGATGCCTTGACCATGGTCGCTACATTTAATAATCATAAATCCGGGAACATCGTATGTATCCATCTCGATATGGATTTGTTCGCCTGAATATTTTATCGCATTATCCAATACATTCTGAATGATGTGGATGAAATGGATTTTATCTGCTTTGACCAAAGGGGCTACGGCTTTCAGATTCATCGTTATGGTTCCGTCCTTGGCTTTCACACGAGGTTCGATACCGGAAACCAAATCGCGAATGATTTCATGGGTATCGATCAGCTCCGGATTGATATGAAAATTGGTTTTCTCCATACGAGCCACCTGCAGTACACGCTCGACTTGAGTGTTGAGCAACTGATTTTGGTTTTTTATGATCTGGGTATATTGCTTAAGACGTGGATTCTCCTTAATCACATCGTTTTGCAATAATACATCAGAGGATATACTGACGGCCGCGATCGGTGTTTTGAATTCATGCGTCAGGTTATTAATAAAATCCTTCTGCATCTCAGCCAACGTGCGTTGCTTTAAAATGACCCATAAACTGTATACAAAAAACAGCAGGGTTGAAATCAAAAGGATTAAACTTGCCCAGGTATAACTGTAGAATGGATTTACTTTCCGGTCAGTAAATCGGACCCCGAAATAATAAATGTATTCGTTGTACTTTGGCAGATTGGTGGTAGGCTTCTTTATTTTGGGTCCTTCGGCTTCGAATACAATTCTTTTAGCGTAAACCATACTATCACTTTCACAATCGTATACTCCGTATTCATATGGTTCGTAGATCCCTAGATTGGCAAATTCAGTCTTAAGGTAAAACTCCAGTAGATTCACATTGATGTGATCATCCAACCTGACTATAAAATAATTTGATTCCTTTTGAGTGATGGTCTTCCCTGTATTCAAATTGCTGGCAGTAGATAATTTCTTGGATACATTGGTCAATGCAGTAATGGTCTTGGCATGCAGATTTTTCTCTTCTGTATTTTGCTGCTGAAAAATGATGTAAAATTGTATAAACAAGGTGGATAAGATGGCTATCGAACCCAAAAGAATCAACCTGGCAATAACTCCCGATCTCATGCGCAGCAAAAATACTAATTAATATCTTTGTAGTTGAATGCTATCCGCAAATCAAACATTCTTTATGCATACGGAATATCTTCCTCCGATTTCCACTTTTGCCAACATGATAGCCCATGAAAAAATTGAAATTTGTAAAGCTGAAAACTTTCAAAAAAACAGCTTCCGAAACAGATGTCGCATGGCTTCACCTCATGGACCTGTGACATTATCCGTCCCTCTCAACAAAGGAAAAAACCAACAAATGCCCATCGATCAGGTAACCATCTCGTATGATCACGACTGGATCCGGTTACATGCTAAAACCATTATGAATTCTTACAGAAGGGCTCCTTTTTTCGATCATTTTTTTGAACCAATACAACAGATTTTAAATAAAAGGCATGTCTACCTTTTTGATTTAAATTCAGAATTAATACACTATTTATTGAAAATTTACCATTGGTCCGGAACCCTATCGACAGGCAAAGATTTCTTCCAAACCCAACAGATGATGACAACATCCATCCAATTGCCCGCTTATCCGCAAGTATTTGAAAATAAAATTGGTTTTCTTTCCGGATTAAGTATTCTCGAT
>CALMKY010000137.1 GCA_937867195.1 uncultured Saprospiraceae bacterium
ATCATTTTCAGTAAAAGTAATGCAGGATGTAGGACAAATATCAGCACAAGCATCACATTCTATGCAACGCTCGGTGGTGAATACGGTCTGCACATCACAATTCAGACAACGATGTGCTTCTTTAAAAGCAAGCATATCATCATAACCCAGCTCTACTTCCTTTTTTCTATTGGATAAGGTTTCTGCTTTATTGGCATGAGGAACTTTATACCGGAGATCTGTGACGACGTCGCTTGAGTAAGACCATTCATGGATCCCCATTTTTTGTGAGACCAATGTAGTACCCGGTGCCGGCCTTTTATTTACATCTTCATTGTTACAGAACAAATCGATGGAAATAGCAGCCTGATGACCATGGGCAACTGCAGTTATCACATTTTTAGGTCCAAAGGCAGCATCCCCGCCAAAAAATATGCTCGGATTGGAAGACTGAAAACTGTTTTTATCTATGACCGGCATGCCCCATTTATCTACAGATAATCCTATTTCTTTTTCGATCCACGGAAATGCATTTTCCTGGCCTACTGCAACAATGACATCATCTGCTTCAAAAAACACTTCCGGCTCTCCGGTCGGTACCAGCGATCTTTTACCATCTTTCCATTCTGCTTTGACTTTCTCAAAAGTCATTCCTTTGAGTTTGCCATTTTCATGCACAAATTCTTTCGGATTGTGACAATTAAAAAACGGGATGTCTTCGTGCATAGCGTCTTCAATCTCCCAGGGTGATGCTTTCATTTCATCAAATGGACTTCGTACGACTACTTTTACATCTTCCCCACCCAGGCGTCTGGAAGTACGACAACAATCCATCGCAGTATTACCTCCACCCAGGACAAGTACTTTTTTACCAATTGTTTTTGTATGTTCGAAGGCTACATTGGCCAGCCATTGAATGCCTATATGGATATTAGAATTTATTTCTTTACGTCCTGGTAATTCAAGGTCTTTACCTTTCGGAGCACCTGTGCCTACAAAGACTGCATCGTATTTTTTTGCTAGCAGACTTTTCATACTACTCACATACGTCTTGAAATGAGTAGATATACCACCAATATCCAAAATGTAATTTACTTCTTCGTTCAATACAGTTTCCGGCAGACGAAATGAAGGAATCTGTGACCTCATAAAACCACCTCCCAATGCTTGTTCGTCATACAAATCAATCGTATATCCGAGAGGGGCGAGATCCCGGGCAACTGTGAGGGAAGCAGGACCTGCACCCACCAAAGCTATTTTCTTTCCATTTTTCTGATCCGGGGCTTTAGGCATCCTGTAACTCACATCACCTTTAAAATCTGCAGTGACTCTTTTGAGTCGGCAAATTGCAACCGGTTCTTTTTCAACTCTACCCCTGCGGCAAGCTGGTTCACAAGGGCGGTCACAAGTACGGCCAAGTACCCCCGGGAATACATTGGATTCCCAATTGATCATATAAGCATCATCGTATCTTTCAGCCGCTATTAATCTGATGTATTCTGGTACCGGAGTGTGAGCCGGACAAGCATATTGACAATCTACTACTTTATGAAAGTATTCCGGATCTTTAATATTTGTAGGTTCCAAGCAATTTTTTTAATTTTTGAGGCGTGAATTTAGTGGTTTTCTTGCTATAATCAGCATTGAAATCAATAATTTGGATTAATAAATTTAAACAGCCATTCCGGAGCATATTATATAAATCAATTATCTCTACTTGCTTGGATATAAACCTGTTAAATTTAATTACCTAATTCTATCTCTTGGTTAATACATGAGCTCCATGTATCTGATTTTCAATTTTTAACTTATTGTCAAATCACAGTTTGAAATAATAAAACTTAGAGTCTACCTTCATCATTGGAAATTCCTTTGGTAAGGCAGCCGTCTCAATTTCAATGAACTTATTTTTTTCATAAAACCGATGTGCCGCCAGGAATTTTGCAGTCGTTCCCAGATAGATTGCATCCATTTTTTGACCCTTAGACCAATTGATCAGAGTATTCAATAAGGATTGTGCTATCTTCTTATCATGGCCTCTATAAGCTTTATCGACAAACATTTTTCGCAATGCCGCATTTCCTTTTGAAATATCCAATAATCCAATGGTGCCAATCACCCGATCATTTTCTAAAGCAATCCAAAAATTACCTTTTCCTTGTTGATAAAAATTAGGGATATCTTTCAAATCTGGTTGTGAATCCACATCGATATCAATACCAAACTCCTGAGTTTGAATCTCCAAAATCAGTTTAATGACAGCAGATTGATACTTCGGAATGAAAGGAATGATGGACATCTTCTATAAATTAAAAAAAGGTGAGTGCTCCATTCTATGGAAAACACTCACCTTCATCATACAATTTAAGTTTGTAACTTATAAATTAGGCTGAGGAGTATAACGCAAATAAGGTTTAATCTTTCTGAAACCTTTAGGGAATTTTTTCTCCGCGTCTGCATCTGAAATAGACGGAAGGATGATGACATCTTCGCCATATTTCCAATTCACCGGTGTAGCGACGCCGCTGTTGGCAGTTAATTGCAATGAATCAATCACTCGCAATATTTCATCAAAATTACGTCCGGTTGACGGCGGATAGGTAATGGACAATTTTAATTTTTTATCCGGACCAATAATGAATACACTTCTTACTGTATGTTTCTCACTGGCGCCAGGGTGCATCATACCATACAATTCAGCCACATGTCTGTTTTCGTCAGCAATAATGGGATAGTTTACTTTAGTGACCTGGGTCTCTTCGATATCCTTTGCCCACCACTGATGACTCTCTAGACTGTCGATGCTGAGACCAATCACCTTCGCTCCGCGCTCCGCCAACGCCCGCGCCGCAGCGCCGATCACCGCCGCCTTCGCAAGAACCGCCGACCGCAGGCTCTCGAACAACCGCTTCTCGATCTCCAGTGCCCGGTTCCCCGCATTGAGGATCTTCGTCTCCATCTCGCTCAGTTTCACCGTGGTGAACCGAACCTGATTGGCTGTGGTCTGCCGATGGATGAACGTCTCCGACAGCGGTGGCGACAGCATCCGCCCCGCATGCGTGTCCGTCGTCTCGATGAAGTAACCCAGCACATTGTTGTGCTTGATCTTCAGCTGCTTCGTGTCGGCGAGGTCGCAATACTTGCTC
>CALMKY010000138.1 GCA_937867195.1 uncultured Saprospiraceae bacterium
TTTTTTAATATTGAAAACATCAAGAATAAAATAGTTGTAAATGTTTCGGATATCCGGGATAAAGAATCATTGAAACACCTGGTGATGGATAAGGATATTATTTTCAACCTGGCAGGACAGGTAAGTCATAATGATAGCCTGGTCAATCCCTATTTGGATACCGATATCAATTATATAGGTCATTTAAATGTATTGGAAGCTGTCAAAAACCATAACCCTCAAGCCAAAGTAATTCATTCGGGATCCAGATTGCAATTCGGAAAGATCCTAAGCAATCCGGTCAATGAGTCACATCCGCTGAATCCTTTGACCCCTTATGCTGTAAATAAAACAGCAGCCGAAAATTTATATCTGTACTATAACCGGGTCTTTGGAATCCCTGTCGTTCTTTTTAGAATCGCCAATCCATACGGTCCAAGATGTCAAATGTTGCACAGTAAATATGCGATCATTAATTGGTTTATCAGGAAAGCCATGGACAATGAAGAAATCCTGATTTTTGGCGACGGTAGTCAAATCAGGGATTATATTTTTGTAGATGACTTAGCGGATTCAATGATTGCCACGGCATTGAATCAGGATATTCAATGTGAAATATTTAATATCGGAAGTGGTCAAGGCACTACGTTCAAAGAAATGACGGATTGCATCTTGCAGGAAGTAGGATGTGGTAAAGTCAAGCACATTCCCTGGCCCAAAGATTTTGTCAATGTAGAGACCGGTGACTATATAACGGATATTTCGAAGATTAAAAAACAAACTTCCTGGCTACCTAAAATTACATTAGCCGATGGAATTAAGAAAACGGTAGAATATTACCGAGTCAATAAATCCAACTATTGGTAATCCGGGACACGTTCATTTATTTTAATGTCAAATTACAATCGAGCTTCGTCTTTCCTACCAAACTTCCACTCTAAAATCTGGCTTTTAAACATCCTCCAGAATTGCTTGGTAAAATCCGGAGTTGCTTTCAGCTTAATCGCTTCATGTTTTACCGGATGATCAAAAGCTAGGTATCCACAATGCAGATAAATAAAATCTCCTTCGACCGACTCCTTACTGCCGTAGCGTTTATCACCGATGATCGGACAACCAATAGCATTTAATTGAGCTCTGATCTGGTGCCGCCTACCTGTGATTAATTCTATCGCAAGCAACATGTAATGATCAATGATAGACACGACCTGGTATTGCAGGATCGCTTCCTGGTCCGCTTGACTCCTCCTGGTGTTGGATACCGACATTTTAAACTCATCATCTTTTCTTGAAAAATAATGAGTCAGCGTCCCGGATGAAGGAATGCTGGATTTAGGCACAACAGCAAAATATATTTTCCTGATTTTTTTACTTTTCCATAGTTCGTTGGCACGCTCCTGGCCTTTCGAAGTTTTAGCCAAAAGCAATACTCCGGTTACGGGTTTATCCAATCGGTGAATCACTCCTATAAATGCAAGTCCGGGTTTTTTGTCCCGTTTGCCGATATAAGATTGCAACCAGGGAATGATGGTGTCATTATCATTTTCTTCGGGTTGCACCGCATAGCCGGCTGGCTTATTAATGGCGATATAATGGTTATCTTCGTATACTATATGCGGGACTTGATTCATGATTCAAAGGATGAAGGTACACAATTATCAATAGCTTATTCTCCGTGTCCAAATGACACGTTTATGATGGAAGCGTTGGTATTTCGTCGATTAAAAGAAAATCTTGAAGTATCCCCGACACTCCTCGACATACAAGAACTGAATAATGCGGCATTAGCCGGCAAATACGATATTACGAAAATAAGTGCTGCTACTCTTCCTCTTGTCCGGGACCATTACGAACTATTGGATTCCGGATCCGCCATGGGCTTTGGTTGTGGACCTATCCTGATATCTAAAGAACATTATACCATCGGCGACTTATCCGATAAGGTGATCGGCATTCCGGGTAAAAATACCACGGCCCATTATCTGTTCAATCATTTTGTAAAAAAATTTAAAGAAAAAAAATACCTGGTCTTTAATCAAATAGAATCTGCATGCCTCGATGGCACGATCGATGCCGGTGTCATGATTCATGAAGGCAGATTCACGTATCAATCAAAAGGACTTAAGCTGATAGCAGACCTGGGCACACTTTGGGAAGAAGAACATCATTTACCGATTCCATTGGGTGTATTGGTCGCAAAAAAATCGTTGGGTGCAGAGAAAATAAAAAAAATTGAACGTTGCATAAAGGAAAGTATCCAATATGCATCCGATCATCCTGAGGTCTCTAAAGCGTATATTGCTGATCATGCCCAGGAAATGAGCCCGGAGGTCACTAAAATGCACATTGATCTTTACGTAAATCAATTCAGTCTTTCTATGGGAAAGGAAGGTAGAAACGCCTTAAATTTTTTACTTTCG